>JAZLAO010000001.1:0-27620 GCA_045613205.1 Eubacteriales bacterium
CTTATTTTTACGGAACCGGCAGAAGAAAGAGCTCTGTTGCCCGCGTTCGTGTTTACAACGGTACAGGTAAGATCATAATCAACGACCGCGAGATCGACGATTATTTCGGACTTGAAACCTTAAAGCTCATCGTACGTCAGCCCCTCAACCTCACCGATACCCTCGGCAAGTTCGACATCATCTGCCGCGTTGCAGGTGGCGGTGTTACCGGTCAGGCAGGCGCTATCCGTCACGGCCTCTCCCGTGCACTTCTCCAGTACGACGAGGAACTTCGTCCCACCCTCAAGAAGGCAGGACTCCTCACTCGTGACCCGAGAATGAAGGAAAGAAAGAAGTACGGTCTCAAGGCTGCACGTCGTGCACCTCAGTTCTCCAAGAGATAAAAACATTGTGCCTTGGCACAGTTCAAAACCCACCTTTCGAGGTGGGTTTTTGTTTTTATCTCTTGAGAACAATGAAACAAATCCGCTTCGCAGATTTGTGAAATGACCTATCGGTCTTGAAATTCGCTAAGGCGAATGAAATGTATTGCGTGCATTAGGATTGCGTTCATCTAGCAATAAGACGGATATATCACTTTTTTTGGCTGTCGCGGTATTCCTTCGGAGTCATTCCGACGCGCTTTTTGAAGAGCTTTGAGAAATATTGGACGTCGAGTATTCCCGAATGCAGAGCTACGGTTTGCACCTGCAGCGCTGTCGATTCAAGAAGATACTTTGCGTAAGCAATTCTCTTTTCAGTTATAAAACTCGAAAGAGTTGTTCCCGTTTCCTTTTTAAACACCGTAGAAAGATAACCCGCGCTTACGTTCTGCATTTTTGCAAGGCTTGTAAGCGAGAGGTCGGCTGAAAGGTCGGACTCTATTATGACTACAGTTTTCTGAACAAGCAGCGACAAGTGCCCGGTAGAATGCTTGCGCACAAGTCTGCAGTAGGAACGGAACATCTCGCGCATAAGCTCACCGTTTTCGTTAAGGTTTGTCATGCGCTCGATTTTTGCAGCAAAACCCGATGACATCTCATCAATATAGAATGGGTGAACGCCTCCCTTCTCAGCAGCCTTTCGAAGCAGAGTATTCATAATTACACAGTAGTTTTTTGCGTTTCTCAAATGGTCGCTTATCCTTTTTTCAAAAGCATTTTCCGAAAATGCAGCAATAAGCTGCTTCTCCTTATGAATCTGTCCCTGCGATACTGCAAGTATCATTTCATTTTCAAATTCATACCGCTTCTCAAGAGTTTTCATACTTACTTGAATATCCTCGTCTCTGTCTTGATGCGACTCAATTACGGGCGCCGGCAAGCTATCTCTCTGCTCGTTAATTTCGACAATCGGAAACGCGGGAGAAGCCCATATGCGCTCGCACAGGCTGTCTAATATAAGGAATAGCGGATTGTTCTCCGCGAGAACCGTAAGACCGTCATAATACTCCTCAAGATAGCGCATCCGTTTCGGTGATACTCCGTTTTTCTCACCAACCTCAAAAACAAAGGCGCGGGAGGGAGATTCGGAAAGATAAGGGCCGACGAAAAGGACGGTGTCCTCACTTTTTGAAAGCAAAAGGCAGATATAACGAAGCTTGAATGCGGACTCAATCTTATATACGGTTTTTTGCTCAAGTTTTTTCGGCAGAATTTCAATGAGCTGTCCCCCTAGTTTTTTTCCGCCAAGTATAGAATCGAGTTCAACGTCGGATATTGAAAAGAGTTCGCGTGTATTCAAAACACTCGCTTTTACCCGACACTTTTTGAGGCTTTCGCAAACAAGTTCTATTTCACTCTCAAAAATAAAAATCACCTCTTTTTTCCAAATTTTAATGCTATTATATCATGTTTTTTGTGTAAAAACAACAGCTAATATTAAAAAAATACAAAAACATATAAAAAAATTACTCACGCTTATGTTCTATATTCTTTTATACTATATTTGTATTTAATACAAATAAACTAAAAAGGAAGGCGACTATGAAAAAAGTAACACAATTAGATGCAAACGGACATAGAAAGTTCGGCATGCTTGACAAAGTTGCATATGCAGCCGGTGATTTTGGCTGTAATATGAGCTTTGCGCTTAAGAGTACCGTGCAAACCTTCTGGCTTGTCTACATGTATATGGAGATAGGTCTTCTCTCGGCTCTCGTTCTCGTAACGCAGATCTGGGATGCGGTAAACGACCCGATGATAGGCTCGCTTATAGACAATGACAAACGCAAATACAAAATGGGCAAATTCAAGTCCTATATCTTCGCAGGTGCATGCGGACTTCTGATTGCGGGCGCGCTCGTATTCCTGCCGCTTCCCGAATTCATCAGAATGAGCAAAGAAACCTTTGCAGTAGTTCTTAAATCTGTTGTATTTATCGTGGCATACGTCATCTGGGATGCTTGTTATACGGTAGCTAACGTTCCCTACGGCTCTATGCTTTCGCTCGTTACCGAGGACAAGGTAGGTCAAGCAGAGCTTTCTACCTGGCGTTCTATCGGCTCTATGGTCGGCAACATGGTTCCTATGATTATACTCCCCATGCTTATCTGGAAGAATATCACCTATACCGGAACACCTATGATTCTTCCCGGTCTTGAAGACCTCGGACCTCAATCCATTAACCCCAAAACCGGATTGCCGTACGAAGTCGGTGAAGTAATGCTCAGCCCCCTGACACACGCAAAAATGCAGGATCTTCTTGGTGGAAGAGTGTTCTGGGCAGCGCTTATCATGGGCATTCTCGGATTTATTGCATTCCTCTTTATGATAAAGAAGATCACAATCCGCGTTGATGAAAATTCTGTAAAGACAAACGAAAACGCCGAAAAGGTTAACATCTTCAAGTCGTTCGGCAAGTTTGTTAAGAACCGCCCCGCAGTAGGCGTAACCCTCGCTGCTATGGGTATGTTCCTCGGAATGCAGTCTGCTACTACAGCAAACACCATTATGTTTGCTACCTACTTTGGAAAAGCCGAGCTTTCGGGTATCGTTATGCTTATAGGCTTTCTCCCCATGTTCTTCTTCATGCCCTTTATAAAGAAAATAGTTGACAAATACGGTAAAAAAGAAGCTTCGGTTGTCGGAACTATCGTTTCGCTCGTTGGAGGCATTATAATGATGTTCTTCCCTATTGTTAACAACACCAATGCAGCTCTTGTAGTTTACATACTCGGTCTTGTTTTCTTCGGTGTGGGAATGGGCGTTTACACCTGCGTTTCCTGGGCAATGATGGGTGACGCTATCGACTACAACGAGTGGAAATTCGGAACACGAGAGGAAGGAACGGTTTACGCGCTTCACTCCTTCTTCAGAAAGCTCGCGCAGGGCATCGGTCCCTCTCTCGTGCTTCTTATAATGGGTGCTCTCGGTTACGTATCCGACCTCGGTACAGTAGGACAGTCTTCCGAAACGGCCCGCAATATGTGCTGGCTAGTTGCAGGACTCTACCTCTTCTCTGCGCTCGTTCAGTTTATCGGTATTGCTTTCATTTACAATATCGACAAAAAGACTCTTGAAAAGATGAACGCAGATCTCGGACACACTGAAGCTGTATTAGCAAGCGAAGAATAATCTATCGACTTTTGAGAGGCTGCCCAAGTGTAAATTTGCGGCAGTCTCTTTGTAAAACAATACGAAACGGAGAAATCAAATGCGTAAAATTTTAAATTTCAATGGTGATTGGTCCTTTACTAAAGAAACCTTTGCGGAGATTCCGAGCACCACCACTGAAAGCTGGGAGGCTGTTACGCTCCCTCACACCTGGAACGCTACCGACGGTCAGGACGGCGGCAACGATTACCACAGAGGCACCTGCCTTTATGCAAAAAGCTTTAAGAAGGACTCGCTTCCCGAGGCTACTCTTTACTACCTTGAAATCCGCGGAGCAAACTCCTCTGCCGACGTTTATCTTAACGGCAAGAAGCTTGCAAGCCACGACGGCGGTTACTCAACCTGGCGAGTAAATATGACCGAGGCTATTTGCGAGGAGAACTTCCTCGTTATTGCTGTTGACAACGCGCCTAACGACAGAGTTTACCCTCAGGTAGCAGATTTCACATTCTACGGCGGTCTTTACCGTGACGTTAACGTAATCTGCGTTCCCGAGTCACACTTTGACCTTGATTATTACGGAACACCGGGACTTAAGGTAACTCCCGAAATCACAGGCAGCGATGCAAACGTTGAGATTGAAGCATGGGTTACTAATAAGGCGGACAGCGAAACTCTTAAGTACACAGTTTGCGATGCAAGCGGTGCTGTTGTCGGTGAGGTTACTACTGCTGAAACAAAAGCTGTCATCACTATAAAGGACGTAACGCTTTGGAACGGTCGCAAGAACCCCTACCTTTACACCGCAAAGGTTGAGCTTTACGAGGGCGACATCGCACTCGACGAGGTATCCGCGAGATTCGGCTGCCGCACCTTCAAGGTAGATGCCGAACGAGGCTTCATGCTTAACGGAGAAGAATACGCGCTTCGCGGTGTTTCGCGCCATCAGGACAGATGGGGAATCGGAAATGCGCTTCTTCCCGAGCATCACAAGGAAGATATCGACCTTATATGCGAGATGGGCGCAACTACTATAAGACTTGCGCACTATCAGCACGACCAGTATTTCTATGACCTTTGCGATGAGCGCGGTCTTGTTATCTGGGCGGAAATCCCCTACATTTCACAGCACATGCCTACGGCTCGCGCGAACACTGTATCTCAGATGACCGAGCTTGTTACACAGAACTACAATCACCCCTCGATAGTCGTTTGGGGACTTTCAAACGAGATTACCATGAAGGGTGATACAGACCCCGACCTTCTTGAAAACCACAGAATTTTGAACGACCTCTGTCATAGTATGGACAAAACCCGTCTTACCACTGTTGCGGCAGTTTCACCCTGCCCCATTGACAGCCCCTACGTTCAGATTCCCGACCTGGTTTCCTACAATCACTATTTTGGCTGGTACGGCGGCGATACCGATATGAACGGTCCCTGGTTTGATAAGTTCCACGCTACGCACCCGAATATTCCGATAGGCTGCTCCGAGTACGGCTGTGAGGCTCTCAATTGGCATACCTCAAATCCCACGCAAGGCGACTACACTCAGGAGTATCAGAACTTCTATCACGAGGAGCTTATTAAGCAGTTCTTCTCGAGAAAATATATGTGGGCAACTCACGTATGGAATATGTTTGACTTCGGCGCTGACGCAAGAAGCGAGGGCGGTGAGCTCGGACAGAACCACAAGGGACTTGTAACCATCGACCGCAAGTACAAAAAGGACACCTTCTACGCTTATAAGGCTTGGCTTTCGGACGACCCGTTCGTTCACCTCTGCTCGAAGAAATATATCGACAGAGTCGAGGACGTGACCAAGGTTACGGTTTACTCGAATCAGCCCGAGGTTGAGCTCTTTGCAAACGGTGTGAGCCTTGGCAAGAAGACTGCCGATGACCACTTCTTCTACTTTGACGTTAAGAACGAGGGTGAAACAGAGCTTGTTGCCGTTGCGGGCGAATGCCGCGACGAGTCTAAGATTCGCAAGGTTGAGGTATTCAACGAGGAGTACAGACTCAAGGAAAAGAACGCTATCATCAACTGGTTTGAGATTTCGATGCCCGAGGGAAGATTCTCTCTTAACGACAAGATTGGCGATATCTTCAAGACCTTCAGAGGAAAGCTCATATTCTTGAAGCTTGTTTCTAAGCTTATGCCTAAGAAAGGCACTAAGGTTGCGGGCGGATTTGAAATGAATGAATCCATGATGCAGATGCTCGGCGGATTCACCGTGCTCAGACTTTCCGGTATGGTCGGAATGATGGGCGTTAACCTCACCAAAGAGGACCTTCTCAAGCTTAATAAGAAGCTTAACAAAATTAAAAAGCCTAAGAAAAAATAATTGCTGTTAAATAAACGAAAAGCTCGGTTTTAACCGAGCTTTTCGTTTATCTTTTTGCTTACAAGCTTGACCGAGATAACCACGGTGAGCCAGATTGCGAAATATACGATGATAAACACGAGGGTATATATAAGCAATACTTTTATATTAAATGCAAGCCAGCTGTTTATAAGATAGCATAGCGTGTACGCAAGATACAGCGAGCCGAAATGGAAGAGGAGTGATTTTGCAATAGGCCAGCTTTCTATCTGATTGAATACGCTTGCACCCGCATGGACGAATGCGAGCAGGTAGGTGGAAATTATCGCTGTGAACATTTCTGTGCCGCTGACCGAAAAATTTTCAATGCTGAAAGACAGAATAAGATAAATTATTGCCGTGACTATCGGTCCGAAGCCGCCAAAAACAAGGCCTCTATGCAAAAAGCTTTTTAAATATCCGTTCATTTTATCCCAAACCTTTCCTTGACCGCGCGCACTCGTCTGCGTGATACGTAGTCGCGGTATCCGTTTTTAAATTCTACTCTCAAAGCACCGCCAAGCGACACGTCAAATTTTTTGATTTTTGAAATATTGGCTATGCAGGACTGATTGATTTTAACAAATCCCGCATCAAAAATCTCCTCAAGCTCGTAAAGCCTTTGCCTGAGCTTCGCTCTGCCCTCGTCAAGCACTGCGTAGACTTTATTTTCTTCGGTAATAAAGCAGACTACCTCATCAGTTGTAATCGGTAAAAGCTCACTATCTCCGTAGCCTATAAGAGTTTTTTCATGTCTTTCGAGAAGCGCCTCTATTTCGGAAGAAATTTTATTTTCACCGTGAAGATATATTACGACCTCTTCCTCACGGTCTTTATCTATTACAGTTCTGCATTTCATAGATATCTCCCCTTTCAATATTTATTTTACATATAATTAAGAGAAAATCAATAGCCCTATTTCATTCGGCTTATTTTGAGAAATATTCGGTTATAACCTGTTGATTTTTGTTCGCACTTATGCTATAATGTACGAAGTTCGCATCTGTCGGCTTGCCTGCAAGTGCGAACGACTATATTTCAGTGAATGTGCGAAAATCTTCGATTTTCGATGTGGTGCCGTGAGGTAACACGGTGAATTTCGCTTCTTGCGAAATTAACTACACATAGATTATACTCTTACTGTTCGATTTTAAAGACGCGAGGTTATTATGCAAAAGTACGAGCTTATAGTCAGCGACCTTGACGGAACGCTGCTCAACAGCGCAATGGAATTATCCGAGAAAAACTGCGATGCCATAAAAAAACTCTGCGATGCGGGGATAAATTTCGTCGCTTCATCGGGAAGGACCTTTTACGAGATACCCGAATTTATACGCGAAAATCCCAACATAAGATACGTTATATATTCAAATGGCACTGCCATTCACGATAAGGCGCTCGGGCGAGACATCGTAGCAAATCACATTTCGAAGGCTGCGGTGAATGAGGCACTCGATATACTTTCGGATTACGATGCGGTTTATTGGACTCATGCCGCGGGACGCTCTGTTATGGACGAGTCATACGATACCCTCGACTACTCGCACTTTCAGATAAACGACTACTATAAAACTCTGCTGTCGCGTTCAAAGAAGGTCAACGGAATTGAAAGGTTCTCGCGCGAAAACGATGCTGTTGAAGCGCTCGTTATGTTTTTTGGGAGTGACGAGGAGCTTGAAAAATGCCGTGTGAGGCTTCGAAAGATAGACGGAATTACCGTTACCTCCTCAATCGGTCACAATGTCGAAATATGCTCCAAAAAGGCAGGAAAGGGGGCCGCGCTTGCCGAGCTTGCAAAGATGCTCAAGATTCCCAAGGAAAAAATTATTTCCGTCGGTGATAATTTGAACGACACCTCAATGTTTCTTGAGTCTGGGCTTTCGCTTTGCGTTGAAAACGGAAACGAGGAAGCAAAAAGACTTGCCGACAGAGTTATATGCTCAAACGACAGAGGAGTTGCCGATTATATCATTAATTACGTTATTAAGTAAAAATCAAAACGCGTTTGATTCTATTTACAATCAAACGCGTTTTGATTTTTACTGTTCTCTGCGCTTTTTCTGCACCGCAAAAAGCCATATAAGTATTATAAGCTGAAGAGGAGCGCCAATAACGAAAAGCAGCCAGGACAGCTCAAGTGTATAAACAAAAACGTAAATACTCAAGATAATAGACCATAAAAGCGCCGAAACCGATATAAATACGTAAAGCTTGTTTCGTACCCACATCGCGCAGAAAATTATAGAAAGAATAGCTACTGCAGGAAGCGGGGTTATGAATACTTTCCAAAGCCAATCAGGGTTTGAAAAGACCTCGTTAAGTATAAAGAATACGAGAAGCGCGAGCGCATAAGGTGACACGCAGGCAGTCAGAGATACTGCAAGGTGGGTGCGATTTTTGTCTGCTTCTGCGATAGGCTTTTTCTCACCCTTTTCGTGTTCGCGCAAAAAATAATCGACTGTAACCGAAAAGAGCTCGGCTATTTCAGCAAGAACGAGGACGTCGGGAATAGAGTCACCGCGCTCCCATTTTGAAACCGCCTTATCCGAATAATTGAGTTTTTCCGCAAGCTCGGCTTGAGTAAGCTTTGATGCACGGCGAAGCTCGGCTATGTTTTCTGCAATAATTTCTTTTGTAGCAGGCATAAATCCGCTCCTTTCTTCAACACAATATATTCTATCACAAATAATCGTTTTTTTCAAGTAGGAACGCAAAAAAACCTAAAATCAGTTTTTCGACTCTACTAACAGTAGATTTATGCATTTTTTCGTCTACCCGAAGTAGAAAAAAAAGGTACTGCATTTGCAATACCTCTGACAAGCAATTAATATACTTGTATAGATTGTTTTGGTATGGGCGTGCACGAGGGACAAGCACCGCGTTCCGAAAGCTCGGAAGGTAATGCTTTTCCGCAGGCAGAACAAACGTATACCGGCTTAAGCTTCATCGTTACTCCGTCATAATCCGCGTAACAGCCAAGCGATAACATTATTCCCGGGGTTAAGTTATACTGCTCGCGAATACTTTTGGGAATAACTACTCTTCCGCGTTTATCAATTTTAATCTCCATTTCGTCCTCCTAAAAACAAAAAAGGTGCGCCAACCGAAGCTAGACGCACCGAAAAACGCAAACTCCGATTGCTGCAACACAAAACTTAACAAGTATTCGAGAAAACTCTATCCATCGCCAAGTGGAATTTGCATTTTTACCAAATTCTTAATTGGAAATGGATATAGGAATAAAGCCCTCTATAAAAACAGAGAGTTCTCACGACATACTGTTAATTTAATTTTGTGTTGCGCATTTATTATATCACATATTTTTAATTTTTGCAACAGGTTTTCTACTATTCCCATATAATAAAAATCCGAGGACATTTAGCGCGTCACGCTAAAGGACAGTTTTTCGAAAATACGGTATATCTCGAAAGAGGTATGCCGTATTTTTGCATTTGTGGACACAAATGCAGTGCTTGTCGGGAAAATTGATAAAGCATAGGTGAACAAAAAAGGCTCCCTTGTGTAAAGGGAGCTGTCAGCGAAGCTGACTGAGGGATTGTTTTTCATAAATTTAGCTTTTACAATCCCTCCGTCACGGCAAGCCGTGCCACCTCCCTTTACACAAGGGAGGCTCTTTTCGCCGCCCGATAGATAAACAAAGAGGACAGAGAGCGTAAAACCTCATCTGTCCTCCTGTCGGTAGGTAACGTATTCTAATGAATTTCAAAAACTGTCCTTAAGAGTACGTCCCCTTCAATCCTCGGATTTTTATTATTCGTATTTGTTTTTATTTTTCAAAACTCTGTATATTGAGCGGTAGGAGTCAAGACGGCTTTTGGCTATCTCGCCACGCTCTGCCGCTGCCATGACAGCGCATTCGTCAGCTCCCTCGCCAACGTGGGAGCAATCGGCATATCGGCATTTCCCTTTATACGCGGCAAATTCGCGGAAGGTTGCTTCAAGCTCTGAGAGCTCAAAGAAATCAAACCTTGCAAAGTCGATAAGCGAAAATCCCGGTGTATCGGCTAAGAAGCCGGTATCCTCACTATCCTCAATGTCAAATATTTCAACGTGGCGGGTGGTGTGTCTGCCGCGCTCTATTTTCTTTGATATTTCAGCTGTTTCAAGCGCGAGATTCGGAAAAAGCGCATTCACAAGGGTGGATTTTCCGACGCCCGATGCGCCTGCAAATGCTGCCGTTTGACCGCCTGCGAGCTTTTCGCGTATGTAGGACTTTAGTTCACTTATTCCGTCGCCATGGCTCGATGAGGTAATAAAGCTATCGATTCCCGCACCGAGATAAACGTTATAATACTCCTCTGCTGCCACATCGTCAAGGTCGGATTTGGTTATGAGCACCACGGGGGTTATTCCGTTATGCTCGGCTATTGAAATCAGCTTATCAACCGTTTCTATAACGGGGGACGGCTTTTTTGCGGCAAAAACTATAAAAAGATAGTCAAGATTTGACACGGGTGGGCGAATAAGAGAATTCTTACGCTCACTAACCGAGCTTATGACCACTCCGTCGGGGGTATTCTCCTCGATAGTCACGGTTACGTTATCACCGATAAGGAGCTTGTCCTCATCACGCCTGAGCACTCCCTTAGCGCGACAGCCAAGGCGGTATACCTCACCGCCCTCAGATATTCTTACCTCGTAAAGACCTCCGAGTCCTTTAACTACTTTTCCGTATTTTTCGGTTGCCAAAGGTTTTCCTCACTTACTTTAATTCTGATTTTGAGTTGCAGTACGTCTTAGCTGACCGCAAGCGGCATTAACGTCAGCGCCAAGTCTGCGCCTTACCGTTGCGACGACTCCCATATTCTCGAGCGCTTTCGCGAATGCGTTTGCACTTTCGCAAGTTCCCTCTTTAAATCCCGTTTCCTTCACTTCATTCACTCTTATGAGATTTACGTGAATCGGTGCGCCCGTGCCAAGAAATGCGGATTTAAGAAGCGAGCCAAGCTCCTTTGCATCAGCGGGCATATCGTTTTTTCCCGAAATCAAGGTGTATTCAAACGAGATTCTTCTGCCCGTCTTTTTGTAGTAATCTACGCAAGCTGTGAGAAGCTCGGATATTTTCCACTTATTATTTATAGGCATTATTGCCGAGCGTTTTTCATCGGTTGCCGCGTGGAGCGAGATTGAAAGGGTTATCGGCAAATCAACATCAGCTAAATCGTATATACGCGGAACAATACCGCAGGTTGAAAGAGATATATGGCGGTATCCTATATTGAGCCCGTCCTTATGATTGACAAGCTCGAGAAATTTTACCACGTTTTTGAAATTATCAAGCGGCTCGCCTATTCCCATCATAACGATATTTGAAACTCTCTCACCCGAGTCCTTTTCCGCCGCTATGACCTGACCGAGAAGCTCGGACGGCAAAAGGTCGCGCACCTTGCCGCCTATCGTTGAGGCGCAAAATTTACAGCCCATAAGACAACCGACCTGGCTTGATATACAAAGAGTGTTACCATGCTTGTATTTCATAAGCACACTCTCAATACAAGCTCCGTCGTGAAGCTTAAAGAGATATTTAACCGTACCGTCTATTTTTGACACGAGCTTCATTTCCACCTTTGGAAGAGTGTCGAGCGTCATATCAAGAAGCTTTGCGCGAAGAGGCTTTGAAAGAGTTGTCACCGAGTCAATAGAAACACCCGAATGAAGCGCTGTGAAGACCTGCTTTGCGCGGTATTTCGGCTCACCTATCGACACAAAAAAATCCGCAAGCTCGGTGTCGGTCATTGAATATAAATCTATTTTTTCCTTCATTAGCTTTCCTTTTCAATAAGACTTACAAAGAAGCCGTCGGTTTTGTGTATATGCGGAATAAAGGTGAATTTACCGTCCGCGCTATCCATATTTCCTATCTTAAAGTCAACTGCACGGAAGCCTTTATTCTCACAGAGAAATCTGTCGACCACCTCACCGTTTTCCTCGGGGATAAGAGTGCAGGTTGAATATATCATTCTGCCTCCCGGCTTTAGATATTTCGAGGACTCCCTAAGTATTTCATATTGGAGCTCGGGTAAATCCGAAATTCCCTCTTCACTTTTATATCTTAAGTCCGGCTTCTTGGAAAGGACACCGAGTCCAGAGCATGGCACGTCGCATATAACTCTGTCAGCCGTGCCGAAAAGACTCTCATCCGGATTTTTCGCATCACGTACGCGGGCAGTAACAGATGCAAGCCCCAATCTTTCAGCTCCGCTTTCAATAAGCGAAAGCTTGCTTTCGTGTATATCGAAAGAATATAGCTTTCCGACGTCACCCGTCATAACAGCGGCAGAAAAGCTTTTGCCCCCGGGGCATGAGCAAATGTCGATAACGGTATCTCCCGCCTTTGCACCGAGAGTCCATACCGCTGCCGCCGATGATGCATCCTGGACAAAAAACTCGCCCTCTGAATACCCCGGGAGCTTTCTCGGGTCAACACTTTCGGAAATTCTTACAGAAAGCGAAGAGTATTCTGATGGATTGGCGGATATTCCTACAGCATCAAGCTTTTTTATATAATCATCTCTTGAAATTTTGTTCAAGTTGACCGTAATATCGGTAGGTGCAATTTTGCCAAAATGCAAAAGCATCTGCTCAGCTTCCGACTCACCGAAAACCGAAATATATTTTCTTACTATCCAAAGAGGAAAGGAATATTTCACCGAGAGGTATCTTGCAAAATTTTTGTTTTTTTCCGGAAGCGGCAACGAGTCGCGCTGCCTATCAGCCGCGCGTAAAATCCCGTTGACAAATGAACGCTCTCCCGGATTTCTCGCAAGCTTTACGGTCTCATTAACCGCTGCAAATGAGGGAATCCCCCTCATATCAAGAAGCTGGCAAAGTCCTATTCTCAATATATTTTTTGTCGTCGGGTTTATTTTATCTAAACTTCTGCCCGACAGCGCGCATATATAATAATCATAGGTCAGCTTATGCTCAACGGCGGTGTAAAGAAGCGCTGTAAGCTGCCCTCTCTCCTCATCCGTCAGCTTGTCTGTCTTGTGTGAATTCAGCGAGAGATTAACGTATTTTCCGAGCTCCTCATACTCACAGAGAAGCTCAAGAGCAAGTTTGCGAATATTAGTTTTCTCTGCCATTACTTGAGAACATCTCCAACGTTGATTTTTCTTCCGCGGACGAAATCACCCGCGCTCATTTTGCCCTTGCCCTCGGGAATTACCGTAGTCACGCGTATCGCGCCCACCCCGCAGGCTATGGTTATCGAACCCTCACCCGATGCCGAGACCTCTATTACCTCACCCGGCGCGCCCGATGCCGAGACCGGAGTCTCCTTACAAATCTTAAGCATCTTGCCGTTGAGATATGCAAAAGCTCCCGGAATTGGGGTTACGCCGCGGATTATGCAGTCAAGCCTTTTTGCATCAAGGGTAAAGTCGATTTTTGCATCCTCTTTTTCAACCTTTTTGGCATAGGTTGCAAGGCTCGAGTCCTGCTTTGTGCGAGCAGCTTTATTTTCGCTTATTGCATCAACTGTTTCAGAAAGCAGGCGTGCTCCAACCTCTGCGGAACGGTCGTGAATAGACTCAAAATCATCGTCGGCAGTTATTGGAAAGCTCTCAGAGCATATTATATCCCCCGTATCGAGTCCCTCGTCCATATACATTATGGTGACGCCTGTTTCTCTCTCTCCCTCCATAATGGCTCTTTGCATAGGCGCTGCGCCTCTGTATTTCGGAAGAAGCGAAACGTGCACGTTTATACAGCCGTATTTCGGAAAGTCAATTACCTCTTTAGGAAGTATTTTCCCATATGCCACCACGGCAATAAGGTCAGGCGAAATCTCAGAAAGAAGACTCTGAAACTCCCCGTCACGCAGAGTTTTAGGTGTATATACCGGTATTCCGTGCTCGAGAGCGAGCGCCTTCACGGGAGTGGGAGTCATTACGTTTCCTCTGCCCCTGGGCTTATCCTCCCTTGTTACAGCGGCAACTATCTCCTTGCCGTCGTCTATAAGTTTTTTTAGGCAGGTTGCCGCGATTTCGGGCGTGCCCATAAACATTATTCTCATCTTTTTCTTCTCTCCGCGGGTGTGTCGGGGCGTATCTGAACGTCGGTATATAGCTTGCCGTCAAGATGGTCGCACTCGTGGCATATTGCTCTTGCAAGAAGGTCGGTTCCGGAGAGCTCGTATTCCTCACCGTGACGGTTCGTTGCTCTTACAGTTACAGCTCTCGGCCGCTTTGTTATGCCGTACTCACCCGGGTTTGAAAGACAGCCCTCGGATTCCTGCTGTTCGCCTGCAAAAGCTATTATTTTAGGGTTGATAAGCTCGTATACCTTTCCGTCCTCAACCTCTATAACCGCAATCCTGCGAAGTACTCCTACCTGCGGGGCTGCAAGACCGCAACCGCCCGCAACTCTCATAGTTTCTATCATATCGTCAAGAAGGGTTATTATTCTCGGGGTTATTTCCTCTACAGGACGAGAGGTCTTACGGAGAGTGGGCTCTCCGAATTTCAATATTTTAAGTACTGCCATATTATCACCTATATGCTTAGCGGATTTAAGTCAACCGTAAGCGTTACCTTTCTGTCAAGCGAGAACTCGGACAGAAGCTCACGGAAAAGTCCGCGCACCTTCTTGGTGAGTCTGCATTTGACTGCCATTTTCATTCTGTATTTTTCGTTTAATTTATACACTCCCGCTTCAAACGGTCCAAAAACAGTGAAAGGAAGCTCCGAATAATCACTGTTAAGCTTTTTTATGAGCATCTCAGACAGCTTTTTCGCTCCCCTGAAAAGCTCGGTTTCCTCATCGCTTGTTACGGTGAGAGATACCATATCGCAAAAAGGCGGATAGGAAAGCTCGCGCCTTATTGCAATTTCGCCCTCATAGAATTTATCGTAATCCTGCAGGCAGGCAAGTCTTATTATCTCATTTTTGGGCGAGTAGGTTTGTATTACAGCAACTCCCCCATCCTTTGCCCTGCCCGCTCTTCCTATCACCTGCGTGAGAAGAGAAAAGGTGCGCTCAGAAGCACGAAAATCGCTCACGTAAAGCGATGTATCTGCTAAAATTACACCAACAAGTGTGACTTTCGGGAAATCGTGTCCCTTTGCTACCATCTGAGTGCCGAGAAGAATATCGGCGCGCTCGGCTCTGAAATCCTCAAGCATTTTGTCGTATGCAAGTTTACCCGATGTGGTATCTGCGTCCATACGCATAACCTTCATATCAGGGAGATATTTCGAAAGCTCGGACTCGACCTTTTGCGTTCCGTAGCCGAGAAATGATATGTTTTCGCTATTGCAGGATGGACACACCCTTGGAGTTTTTTCTGTGTAGCCGCATAGATGACAAAGAAGCTTTCCTCCGACTCCGCCCGTATGGTAAGTAAGAGATACAGAGCATCTCGGACAGCTGATTACCTCACCGCAATTTTTACAGCTTATTTGGTTATTGTATCCACGTCTGTTTAAAAAGAGTATCGACTGCTCTTCCCTCTCGCCAACTTCTGTAAGAGACTTGAAAAGTCTGTCGCTTATCGGAGAGGTGTTGCCGAGGCGTATTTCCTCGCGCATATCTACTATCACCGCATCGGGAAGCTTTATTCCGCCGTAGCGTTCTTTAATTGAAACGAGAGTATATTTTCCCTGCTCAGCCTTGTAAAAGCTTTCAATGGAAGGTGTTGCTGAAGCAAGAAGCATAAGTGCGTTGTTTTTTCCACACCTGTACGCCGCAACATCGCGGGCATGGTATTTCGGGTCGCTTTCAGATTTATAGGTATGCTCGTGCTCCTCGTCAATTACTATCATTCCGAGGTTTGAAAGCGGAGCGAAAACCGCTGAACGAGTTCCAATAACGAGGTCAACCTCACCGTTCCGTATTCTTCTGTAAGCATCGAGGCGCTCCCCTTGCGAGAGCGAGGAATGAATAACCGCAACTCTTTCTCCGTAGCGTTTACAAAATATCGACACTGTTTGCGGAGTAAGAGAGATTTCGGGCACCATCATTATGACGCTTTTTGCGTCCGAGAGCACCTTGTCGATAAGCTTCATTATGACCTTGGTTTTACCGCTTCCCGTCACTCCGTGGAGAAGTGCCGCCTTTGGCGCGTTTTCAAGGTACAGGCTCTCGATTTTTTCGTAAGCCTCGCTCTGCGCACGCGTAAGCATAATCTCGGATGTGTCACGCACCGTCGCGTACACGGCGTAAGGATTGCGCGTGAGAACGGTATTTGTGATTTCGATTACTCCTTTTTCTGCAAGAGCGCGGATATGCGCAGCGGTGACTGACGGCAAATCACGCAAAACGTCAGCATCGGTGCTTCCGTTTGCTATAAGATGCTCTATAACAGCCCTCTGCCCCTCGCTTTTTATACCGCTTCTGCCGCTTGCGATAAGCATTTTTTCAGCATCACATGCAGGTATTTTAAGAGCGCAGCTCCTCGAATACTTGACGTTTAGTTTTTCCGAAAGAGCGCCGGGAGGCAACAAAGTTCTTGCCGCCTCGCCAAAGGTACAAAGCGTATATTCTTTTAAAAACAGACATAGCCCGAGCATTTCCTCAGTGAATGAGAAACGGTCGGAGATGACCGAATGCACGGGCTTGACGTTTTCTCCTTCCGACTCGCTCTTCACGCGAAAAACCACTCCGAAACGAAGTCTGTTTGCTTTCCCGAAAGGAACTCTGACTATGTCACCGCGCAGGATATTTTCACCGCAGGAATAGTCAAAAGCAAAATCTATGTGATACGGAGCATCAAAAAGATATACCTCGCAAAACATTACGCACCAGCTCACAAAAATAAGTTAAATTAAACCCCTTCGGGACGAACCATCTTAAATCTTCCGTCCACAAGCTTCGCTATCGCTATTTTTACAGCCTTCTGGTCCTTGTACTCGGGGTCGATAAGCTGTGCAACCGACTTGTCGGTTTCATGGTTCTCAATCATTTTCTGCGCCTTGTTCTTCATATCAACGTACTCGTCGGTGACGATTCTCGCGCACTTTGCAACACCGACTACCAGCTCGTAGCGGTTGAATTCATTTCCTGTAAGCTGTTCGATAGTAGGATAAATCATTTTTCTATATCTCCGTTTCTTATTATTCTTCGGTTTCGTCCTCTTCCTCAGAGGAATCTTCGTTTGCAAGTCTGTTGGTTATCGTTTCTGCCTGAATTGCAGAGAGTATCACGTGGTCGGAATCGGTTATTATAACCGCACGTGTGCGTCTGCCGCAAGATACGTCAATAACTCTGTCATCCTCTTTCGCGTCCTGCACAAGACGCTTTATAGGTGCGGAATCGGGGCCTGCTATTGCGATTATTCTGCCTGCGGAAACCATATTTCCAAAGCCTATGTTTATAAATTTCATACCAACCACCGACCTATTCTATATTCTGGACTTGCTCTCGTATTTTCTCAAGCTCGCCCTTCATATTCACTACTATTCGCGCAATGCGCGCGTTGTTTGCCTTTGAGCCAATCGTATTCGTTTCACGGTTCAATTCCTGCATAAGAAAGTCAAGCTTTCTTCCCGACGGTTCGCTGAGAGCGCAGATATCATAGAAAGCCCCGAAATGAGAACGAAGCCTTACAAGCTCCTCGTCTATCGCAATTTTATCCGCCCATACCGCGCATTCGGTAAGCAGACGGTTTTCGTCTATCGCAACCGAGTTGTCTGAAAGTATCTGACGGAGCCTTGCTTCAAGCTTATCACGGTAGCCGACGGTATCTTCCTTAGAAATTTTCTCAACCTCGTCGGCATAGCTGCGCACGAGCTCTATTTTCGCTTTTATATCGTCCTCTGCCTTTTTGCCCTCGGCACATCTCATATCCGAGTATCCCGAAATTGCCTCGTCAAGCACTGCGCGAATGTTATTCCACTCTGCTTCCATATCCTCTTCGGGACGGTCGTAGGTGAAAACGTCTTGATTACGCGCAACACTCATAACCGATATATCGTCGCGCAGAGAAAAGCTGTCACGAAGCTCAGTGAGCGCCTTTATATAGCTTTCAGCAAAAGCTTTATCCACTGAAACGCTGCCTATATCTGCCGTATGCCTATCAACAGTAACAAAAACATCAACCTTCGCACGTGAAACTGCATTTTTCTGAACATGCGTTTTTATACGCTCTTCGAGAAAGGTATAGGCACGGGGAATCTTGACATTGCAGTCAAAAAAGCGGGAATTGACACTCTTAATCTCAATGGTGATATCTTTGTCCTCGCCCTCGCGCTTAGCTCTTCCGAAAGCGGTCATACTCTTAATCATTTTGAGCCACCCTTTTTTGCAAGTTTATTAAGCAGTTTAATTTCTGCCATAAAGGAATCTACATCCTGGAATTCACGGTATACCGAAGCGAATCGGATATATGAAACGAAATCAATCTCACGCAGATGGGCAAGAACCATCTCACCGATTTTTGTTGAGGTTATCTCGGTAACTATGGAATTCTGAAGCTCGGCTTCAATTGCCGCAGCAATAGCCTCCGCATCTACGGGGCGCTTCTGACACGCTCTCTCTATTCCGAGAAGCAGCTTATGCTTATCGAAGAATTCACGGCTTCCGTTGCGTTTGACCACAGCAATCGGAACGGTATCAACGACCTCATAGGTCGTAAATCTTTTTCCGCAGGAGGTGCACTCGCGGCGGCGCTTTATACTGGACCCGTCATTTGCGGGACGGGAATCAAGAACACGGGAATCGGGAAAATTACATACGGGGCATTTCATAAAACGGTAAACCTTAACCTTTGGATTTAAAATATATTATATTATAACACAAATACGAAAAAAAGTAAATAGATTTAAAAAATTTATATATTTTAAGAAAATTACGCCCCAACGAAGCAAATTGTAAATTAAGATTTACAAAAATGTAGAAACTTCATCGAGGCGTGTCAAATTATTTGGTTTTTTTGAAAAGATTATCCAAAAACGGAATTCTTAAACGCGAGAAGAACTTAAACGTCAGCGGCCATATACATCCTGCAAATATTACAACAATGAAATATCTTACACCTCTCGCAATATATACGTTGTCGAAGATAAGCCGAAGCGGTATCTTGCCCCCCTCTTTTATGAGAAGAAGAATGGAGAGTCCAAGCACGAGCTTTATTATTTCAGCATACCACGTGCCGCCGGTTTCAAATTTTATATATTTTTTATCAACAAAATATACTATGCCAAGGCAAACGGCAAGAGTAAAAAGAGTAACTGCATTTTCTCTTGCGCTTAACAAGTTTTCAATATCAACACCGTTCTCCGACAGTGTAAATGCGTAAATAAGATTTAAAAGAGCCAAAACACAAGACACAGCCGAAACGTACGGCATGCATCTCGAAAAGTTCTCTTCATTTTTGAATATGGGATAGAGAGCGAACACCAAAACCGCTCCAAAAACGAGAGAAAAGCCGACGTCATACGGGGTATGTACTCCAAGATACATCCGAGAAAGAGCAACAAGCAGGATAAGAACTATCATTACTATGCGTACCGCTTTTCGCCCCGACCATCTCGCAAGAGAACCGAGCGTTCCGGTAACGTTCTGCGTATGCCCCGACGGAAATGAATATCCCGTAGCTTCGGGTATAGCGGATTCAACCGCAGTGAACGTGGGGTCCTTCCACGGACGCGGAACTTTACATATAAGCTTAAGCGACTGATTGATTACGGTGCCGAGGAATCCTGTAATCAGGATATAATATCCTTCCCTCTTGTTGATGCACCAAAAAACAATTATCGCTACCACCAAAAATGCAGTTTCTTCACCAAGGTGGGTTATAACCGAGAACACAGAATCGAAAAACGGTGTTCGCAGA
Source organism: Eubacteriales bacterium (assembly GCA_045613205.1). Taxonomy (GTDB): domain Bacteria; phylum Bacillota; class Clostridia; order Oscillospirales; family CAG-272; genus UBA1740. The sequence continues at coordinate 19,694 of JAZLAO010000001.1, forward strand.
CCTTCAAGAAATCTTAAAAATCTCATATTACAATCCTCTTAATTATATGAGTGCGAGAAGTGATATGAGAGGCATGGTGACTATCGAGAGAATAGTGGAAACTACAACGAGCTTGCTGACATAGGCTGCATCGCAATCATATTTTTCCGCAAACATCGTTGCGCTTGTCGCAGCGGGAGCTGATGCCATAATAAGCACCGTCGTGATAACGTCGACGTGGACATCCACTACCATTGCCGTAAGGCGCATTACCGCAAACACAATTATGGGGAGAATGACGTGACGGAGAGCCAGAAACACATACAAATCCTTCTGCTTAAAGAAGCCGCGGAAGTTTATTTCTGCAATTCTCAGTCCAAGAACTACCATTGAAAGCGGTGCAACGAGTGCCTTCAAGCCATCAAGCGCCTCTACTATGAATTTTGAGTACACCGGGAGCTCGGAATAGTTGCTTCCCGGGTCGAGAGAAAGGAAGAAGCAAACAAGTCCTATCGCTGCGGAAACTATGGTCGGGTTCAAAAGAACCTTGAGCACGGTAACGCCGTCGTTTTTACGAATAGTCGCACCGTCATCGATTCCGTCACCGTCGACATCCTTATTTTCGGTGCATATACGAACACCGACAGACCAGAGCCAAAGGTTAAATACGATATTGTATATTGATGCGTAGATAAGCGCTTCGCCTCCGAGTACCGACTCGATAAGAGGCATACCCATAAACGCTGCGTTGGCAAATATCGTAGCAAAACGAAGCATACGCCTCATATTGTCGGGGGATTTTTTGAAGCACGCTTTGGCTATGAAGGTAAATACAACGTGGGCAATAGCTGCAAAAATGGCGACATAAAGTATATTGAGAAGTATCTTGCTATTATACGTTCTCAAATAAGAACGCAGTATAAGCGCAGGCTGGGCTACGTACAAAACCAGATTTGAAAGTCCCTTTCCAAAGCCTTCTGTGCTTAGATTTGTTTTTTTCATTATTATACCCGGCACCATCATAACAAAAAAGATGCCCACGGTATAAATTAACTTGTATGCGATGTCCATATAAAACTCCAGATAAAATTGAAATGGAATCGGACGAAAAACCTCGGGGGTAGCTCGTCCGATGTGTCGATATTAATATGTTTTGATTACGGGGTAAGTCTGTTAGGACCGCGGAAGAGGAACTGAACCTCTTTTATAGAAAGACCGAGGAAGAGCATCGTAAGACGGTCGATACCAAGTCCGAATCCACCGTGAGGAGGACATCCGTACTTGAAGAACTCGAGGTAAAATTTCACGTCCTCTGCAAGTCCCTTTTCCTCTGCCTGTGCCTTGAGCACGTCATATCTGTGCTCTCTCTGTGCGCCGGTAGTTATCTCAACTCCGCGCCATATAAGGTCGTAGCCCTGGGGAACTCCCGCCTCGTCTCTCATATGGTAGAAGGCTCTTTCCTTTGCATCGTAATCAGTTATGAAAAGGAATTCGTGACCGTACATATCACGGCAAAGCTGCTTCGTCATTCTTTCAGCCTCGGTGGTAAGGTCGCCCTTAAGCTCTTCGGGAACGGTGTAACCGTATCTCGCTTCAAGCTCGGCATAAACGTCGCGAAGCTTCATTCTGGGGAAAGGAAGGGTCGGAACGATAAGCTCCTCGCCTGTAAGCTCAAGAATCTTGTCGCCTACAGCTTCCTTAACCTTGGCGATAGCATCCGCAAGAAGCTCCTCTTCAAGCTTCATAACGTCCTCAAAGCTGTCTATATAGGAAAACTCAAGGTCGAAGCCTGTAAATTCGGTCGCGTGCTTGTTGGTGTAGGACTTTTCCGCTCTGAAAACGGGTCCGGTTTCAAATATTCTTTCAAGTCCCGATGCCATTGCCATCTGTTTATAGAACTGAGGCGACTGCGCAAGATACGCTTTCGTGTCGAAATACTTCACCTCAAAAACATCAGAGCCCGACTCGCTTGCAGCTGCAATAAGCTTAGGAGTGTGAATCTCAACGAAATTCTTCTTAAGAAGAAATTCGCGCATTGCCGCGGTAAGTACGGTCTGGAGAGTAAGCATCACTCTGTTAACGTCGCGTCGAAGGTCAATCCATCTGTAATCCATCTTTACGTCGATGTCCGAATCGTCCTTTATGGGAAGTGCTTCTGCAAGAGACTCTATCTTCATAGACGTGGGATACATCTCGATGCCGCCAAGCTTAACGTATTCACTGGCGACTACCTCTCCTTCAAAGCTAACGACGGAATGAATGGTAAGCTTATCCAGCATCTCACAAAACTCGGGATGCTCCTCTTTAATAACGGTTACCTGCATTTTTCCGGTAACGTCCTTTACGACGATGAACGCCATATTTTTCTTGTTACGGAAATTTTCAACGAATCCCGATATACGACGGACACCCGGGGTTATATCCTTTATATACGTTCTTTCCATTTTTGTCTTCCTTTCGGATTTATTTTCTTTATTTTCCAACAAAATATTATATATTATTTTACCTAATTTGTCAATACCCATTCCCACGTTTTAGAGAGCTTAAAAACAAAAAAAGAGAGCGAAGTTTAATCACCCGCTCTCTTTAAAGAATTATTCTTTGTTTTTAAGTAAATCTCTGATTTGCTTAAGCAGCTCCTCGGTTGAAGGGTTAGCTTCTTTTTCGAGTCTTGCCTTTTCATCTGCTGCAGCCTTTGCTGCGGCTTCCTTCTGCGCCTTTTCCTCAAAGTATGCAGCAACCGCATCGGAATCGGAAAATTTAATTCCGCGTTTTTTCATTTCCTTGCGGTCTTCCTTGCAAGGACGGCCGTCAAGAGCGTCCATCTCAAGCTTCTTTCCGCCCTCACGAACCTTGTTGATAATCTTCACTATCGTAAAGAGAACGAACGCAACGAGGAAGAAGTTGATAATAGCGTTAATGAACGAGCCCCAGTCGATGTAAATTGATTTTGTGAGGTCAAGAACGTCGACACCGTTTGCATCCGGGGTGTAAACCGGCTTAAGCATCCAATAAACCTCATCAAGCGCATTTGCACCGAGCATTATTGCAAGAAGGAAATTAATTATTGGCTTAAGAACAAAATTACTGAGTCCGTTTACAATTGCGGTAAACGAGCTACCTACGATAACACCGACAGCCATATCGATTACGTTGCCGCGCGTTATAAATTTTTTAAATTCTGCAAAAAACTTTTTCATACTGCCTCCATAGATGTTTATGAAAATATTTTACCACACATTTTTGTCTTTTGCAATAGGAAGCGCAATTTTTATACACTTGTTTTTATTTTTTTACATTTTGTACTTGAAAAAGCGCGTTAAATATAGTAAAATATGATATAACACCTAAAAACAATCTTTAGCAGAACGGAGAACACATGAAAAAGAAGATATCCTTGATTTTCGGTTTGGGTCTTATGCTGTTGCTTCTGGCAGCATGCGGCAACAAGATGCCTACCTACCACACCGTTTCATTCAATTCAAACGGAGCTGAGGAATATCAGGGCCGTGCAATAGAAGACAACCATTTGATAATAGAACCTCAGGTTCCGACACGCGTCGGATACACCTTTCTGGGATGGTATAAAGGTGATACGAAGTGGAATTTCGAGACTGATAAGGTTACCGAGTCCTTTACTTTGTCTGCCAAATGGAAACGGGTTACCTTTAACGTAAAATTTGATTCCAACGGCGGAAGCGCTGTTGAAGAGCAGGTAATAGAATCCGGAAACTATGCCGTAGAGCCTACTGCGCCCACAAAAAAGGATTCACGCTTTATCGGTTGGTATAACGGTGACGAAAAATGGTATTTTAACCTAAACCGAGTAACTGACTATATCACTCTCGTTGCAAAATGGGAGGACTTCCCCACCTACACCGTTGAATTTGATTCTGCGGGAGGGTCGAGCGTTCCCGATCAATACGTGATAGAGGGATATAAGGTAACAGAGCCTGCCCCGCCCACCAAAAAGGATTGCAAATTTATCGGTTGGTATGACGGCGACGTGCTCTGGAATTTCAATGCAAACACCATAAATTCGAACAAGAAGCTCACGGCAAAATGGGAAGTGACAACCACGTTTACCGTAACCTTTAATTCAAACGGCGGTTCTCCTGTAGAAGCCCAGCACGTTACAATCGGCGGAAAAGCTATAAAGCCGCCAACACCCGACAGAACACAGCTTTCAAAATTCATCGGCTGGTATCTCGGAAATACGGAATGGAATTTCGACACGCCCATCACCGAAAACATAACGCTTGTCGCAAGATGGCAAAACATATATACCGTTACCTTTGATACCGAAGGATTAATCCACTATCCCTCCGTTACAGTCGATGAGGGAGACCTCATACCAAAGCAAAACGAGCCGTCAAAGAAGGACCATCGCTTCATAGGCTGGTATTTTGGCGAGAAAAAATGGGATTTTGATACTGATAAGCCCACCTCTGATATGACTCTCGTCGCAAAGTGGGAGTCTAATCCTACCTACACTGTAACATTTGATTCACAAGGCGGCTCGCAGGTCAGCACGCAATACGTGCTTGAAAACCATCATGTCACCGCCCCTGCCAATCCCACAAAGTCGGGCTTCCGATTTGACGGCTGGTACGTACAAGACAAGCCTTGGGACTTCAATACCGGAAAGGTAACCTCAAACATCAATTTGACTGCAAAGTGGGTAGAGGTCGTTATGGTGCTTTTCAGCTCTGATGGCGGAAGCATTGTAAATCCCTCGTATATCGATAAAAACACCGCAGCCTCCGCACCGCAGGAACCAAAGAAGGAAGGCTTCGTATTCCGCGGCTGGATGCTGCCGGACGGAACGCTTTGGGACTTCAACACCCCTGTAACTCAGAGCATTGAGTTAAAAGCAAAGTGGCTTGTTGCCTGCAAGGTAACATTTGACACAGATGGAATCGGTAATATCCCCTCCATAACTCTTGGAAAAGGAGAGTTCGTTCCCAAACCGAGTCGTATGATTCTCGGTGAAAAGTACGAAATTCTCGCTTGGTATATTGCAGGAACAGAAACGGAATGGAATTTTAATGAAATGCCTGTTACAGAGGACGTTGTGCTGGTAGCAGAGTATATTATCGTTCTTCCGTTCGCACCGGCAAACTAATGCTATTGATACCGTAAAAAAAGCTTCGCATAATACTCTTTTCGAGTGCTATGCGGAGCTTCTTTTTATTTTTTCTCTCTGTGAAAAATTTCAGCAATAAAGGTTCGCTTGACCTTGAGCGCGCTTTTGGGGCAAAATTCCTGGCAGCAAAAGCATCTTATGCATTTTTTTCTATCAATTTTCGCTTTGCCCTTTCGGATGGTGATTGCTCTGGCGGGACATACCCCCTCGCAGACACCGCAGCCGACGCAAATAACAGGTTGCAGAACGGGACGGGTACGCAAAACAAGGGAAGCAAATTTCGAAAAAAGCCTTTTAAAAGGATTTTTACCGTCTCCCGAAAATTCAAGCGAACGCCTTTCAACCACGCGCTCAAAATCCTCAACCCTCAAGCTTTCGGCAGAGCCGATAAGATTTATTTCTTCTACGCTTTCGGGAACAAGCCCGCGTCTGTAAGCCGCATCGAGAATCGGAAGCTCCTCACGTGAAAATCCTATCAAATCAGCAGCTATCATATCCAGAGTATGCGGAGAATGTGATGCCAGAAGGAATCCCATTTTGCGAGCTACACCTGCTGTCGGGCCGTTGCCCTCCATTCCAATTACCGCATCTGCGATAGATAAGACGGGGTGGAAATATTCGTCAAGGTCCACTATCATATCGGCAAAATCCTCGTATTTCGGAAATCTGAAATGATATTCCGGTTTTATGACGCCCGGAATCGCTCCGAACATATTTTTTGCCGCGCAGGACATTCCCATCATTCCGTGGCTCTTCAGCTTGCAGAAATTTATTATAACATCAGCGTTTTTGAGGTAACCCGTGTAAACAAAATCGCGAAGAATCTTTGCGTCCGGGAACTCTGCCCTCTCCTCCGAAAAATCCGAATTCAAACGCGCTCCGTGTTTTTCAAGCTCCCGCATTCCGGTGACGGAGTAAACGTGACTGACAAAAGCAGAGCTGTAAAGTCCTCCGGGACTGTCACCAATGACAACCTCTGCACCGCGCTCCGTGAGCATGTCGCATAGAGCCGCCAGCAACACGGGGTGGGTTGTGGCGGCTTTGTCCGGTTTCATTGCCGAAACGAGATTCGCTTTTATGATTACACGCATACCTTGCTTTACAAAATCAAGACCGCCAATATTTGAAAGCAGCTCTTCTAAGGCTACACGGGCAATGTCGTAAGTGTAATTTTCAAGCGGAATTATCGAAACAGGGTCGCTCGGTTTATAATACTTGGATTCAACAGTCATAAGCACCTCCGAAAATTCTTCTTACATTATTTTAACACACGAATAGCATATTGTAAATATCCTCAAAAGAATTATCTACTATTGACATAAGTGCTTCAAAGTGTTATAATTAAGCGTATTTAAAATTCTTAGTCTCAAGGAGAGTTTCGGAATGGATGATTTTAACACCTACGAATATGCCGCTGAGCAAAAGAGCGAGGGAAAGTGGAAGCTTATACGCACGCTCGTGCTTTCTTCCTACATTCTTTTTGTTGCAGTATTCTTTTTAGTTCTCTACATAATCAGGCTTATTCCGCTTTTTGCAATCACCCCGATAATCGTGTGGATGCTCGTGTTTTTCACATGGCGCTATACGAAACCCGATTACCGCTACTTTATTGAAAGAGGAACATTCTCTTTTTACGTCTGCTACGGCAAGAAGACGAAAAAGAAAAAGACCGAGTTTGTGATTTCGTCAGCCGAGGCTATCGCTCCCGTTGACTGCCTTAAAGAAAAAATACAGGAGTTTGCTCCCGCAAAAACCTACTCTGCCGTTCCGAGCGTAAAGTCGAGCGATGCTTATGCGGCACTCTATAAAGACGCTAAGGGCAACAAGTGCGTACTCTATTTTATCGCAACCGAAAGAGCGCTTAAGCTTTTGCACTTCTATAACTCGAGCACCAAAGTGACTAAAACCGCGGTATAATTATGATGATATATACAGATAAAGAAAAGGTCGAACGGCTTCGAAAAACGTTCGACCTTAATTACAAAATTACAAAGCTCTATTCGATATATCTTGAGCATTATCCCGAGTTAATAACGTCTGAGATGATAAACGAGCTTTGCGCAGACGGCCGAATTTCAAAAGCCGAGGCTGTAACGGCTATTCTTTGCGAAGCCTTCGGACTAGACGACTCTCACGGCGGTGAGGACAGAAAGCTCATAAGAGAATACATTCGCCCATCGGTAATACAGCTTGACGCAAAAAAATATTACGAAAACAAATACTACAAAAACATCAAAATTGAAAACGTGACCGACGGCGAGTGGGAGCTCAGACAGGAATCCTACGAGCCATACCGCTCGGTTATATGCGGAGATATGGTTATAAACGAGGATTTTTCGGAATACCCGCCGCTTGGCTTTTTTGATGAAAAATTCTACTTCCCTGCTGTTCTTGAAAATGGAAACGAGTGGATGACTCTCACCCCCGTTGACCTTGATACCTGCGATGAGGCAATAGCCGGGGCGCACGGAAAGGTTATTACCTTCGGACTCGGACTCGGTTATTACGCATATATGGTTTCGGAAAAAGAGGACGTAGAGAAAATTACGGTTGTCGAAAAAAGTGAAAACGTGATAAGGCTTTTCAAAAAGTATATCCTTCCGCAATTTTCGCATTCCGAAAAGGTCGAGATAATCTCGGACGATGCGTTTCGGTATGCAGAATTCGAAATGCCAAAGGAAAACTTTGATTACGCCTTCGTTGATACCTGGCGCGATGCCTCTGACGGAACCCCTATGTATGAGCGTATGAAAGAGCTTGAGAAATTAAATCCGAACACCGAGTTTTCCTATTGGATAGAAA
>JAZLAO010000002.1:0-8708 GCA_045613205.1 Eubacteriales bacterium
CCTGCAGGTCCACAAGGCCCTGCGGGCGAGACGGGCGCACAAGGCCCAGTTGGTGAGACCGGTCCTGTCGGTCCGCAGGGTCCGAGAGGACTCCAAGGACTTCCCGGCCCCCAAGGTCCTGCGGGTGAGGCAGGTCCTGCAGGTCCACAAGGTCCTGCGGGCGAGACGGGCGCACAAGGCCCAGTTGGTGAGACCGGTCCTGTCGGTCCGCAGGGTCCGAGAGGACTTCCCGGTGGCATGCTCGGTTATGCAGATTTCTATGCCCTGATGCCTCCCGACAACTCGGCAACGGTTGCACCGGGCACAGACGTTAGGTTTCCGCAGAACGGACCTATTGCCAACACAAACATTGGTAGACTTGGGCCGTCATCCTTCAACCTTGGTCCCATCGGAACCTATCAAATATTGTTCCGTGTAAGTGTTACCGAAGCGGGACAGTTGATTTTGACATTGAACGGTCAAGACTTGGAATATACCGTATCAGGTCGTGCTACGGGAACGTCCGAAATAGTGGGAATGGCTATTATATCAACCACGGCCGTCAACTCGGTTCTTACAGTCCGAAATCCCGCGGGAAATGCCGCGGCACTTACTATTACGCCCCTCGCGGGCGGAACTCGCCCCGTGTCTGCGCATCTTGTAATCACACAGATTGGTTAATATTCCTGTAGGCAAAGCTTAGCTTTGCCTAGATATTGTCAAAGAGTTGGCCTGTCTCAAATTTGCATTTGTGACAGCCCAACTCTTTGATTTTTTAGATTAAGTTTTAAAACTTCTTGCGCTGAGATAAGTAGAATACAACACCGATAGCAATCCAGACACCAAGCATTATATAGCTTTGCCATACGAAGTGAACTCCGTCAAGTCCGGGAAGCGGAATAAGCTGAAGAACTATGAAACCGCAAGAGAAAATTGCACCGATAATTGAAAGCACTTTCAAAAATCTACCGGCATCATGGTCGCGCCGAATAACAACAAAGGTTGCAATGCTCGTAAAGAAGAATCCAATGGAAGCACCGATAGCACTCATATCAACAAACCAGCCAAGAGCTTCTCTGCCAAGTACAGGACCTACAAGAGAAATTATTATGCAGAAAATTATGGCATTCTTAGGAGTTCCGTGCTTTTCGTCAATCTTGCTGAAGGTTTTTGGGAGATATCCGTCCTTACTCATGGAGTAAAGAAGCCTTGAGGCTGCAAGATAAAATCCCATGATTCCCGAAAGAACGGCACAGCTTACCGCAATTCCGACAAGAACCTTGCCGAAAGTACCGAGCATCATTTCAGCTGCAGTGAGAAGGAGCCACGGTGTTCCCTCCGCATTAACGATAAGGTCGGGCCAGTTTTCAAGAGCAGCCGCAGCTATGGTGTTATTCGAGATATAAACAAAAGCACCGAATGCAATTGCTATCACCATAATGAACATGATTTTCTTGTAGGAAAACTTAAATTCCTCTGCCGCTTGAGGTATAGTATCAAAGCCGACGAATGCCCAGGGAGCTATTGCGAAGGTTGCGAGAATACTTCCTGCAATTCCCGAACCGGAAACTGCATGGCTTGCGTCGTATCCGCCTGCTGCGCTTGCCGCGCTCTTATCAAATCCCCAGATGGGAGACATGTTTTCAAGAGTGGCGTGAGATGAAATGAGAGCCGATATAAAAAGGGTGAAGACCGATACGATAAGAAGCGTAGCAAGAACAGTCTGAACTATACCGGCTTTTTTAACACCTAGGATGTTAAGCACTCCGAACAATATCAGAATAGCCGAAGCTAATATAATTTCGCCAAGCCAAACCTCAAAGCCGGCTATGCTATAATGGAATCCCCATTTCAAAACATCACCGAAAATGCCGTCAACTATAAGACCTATCGCCGTTGAGTTCATAGGAACGTTAGTCAGATATGCCGCAACAAGAAACCAACCGCACACGAATGCCGCTGTTTTGCCGAAGCACGCCTTTGCAAAAGTGAATTCACCGCCGGCCTTAGGATATTTCGGCACCATGTAGGCATAGGAAAAGGCAATAATTATCATAACGGCTGCACCGAGAAGCATTGCAATGGCAGTTCCTGCGACACCGGAGTTTGGCAAGAATTTCTTGCCGGGGTTAATGAACGAGCCCCATCCTATAATACATCCAAATGCTATCGCCCAGACGTTCAAGGGATTGAGCTGTTTTTTTAGGGTTAGTTTTTCACCGCTGTCATTTTGCGTTTTCATACTTTATTTCCTCCGTTTCATACGTCGTAGGTTTTATCAATTGCTTTTAATTCACGGAAGGTATCTATTTCCACGATATCCTCATCAAAGCATTCCTTAATTGCTACGCGGTAATTATCCTGAAAGACTGTGAGCGGCACCTGCTCCCAATACTTTTCTTTACCGCCAGGCATCAAGAATGCTTTTTCAATATCGTCATAAAGCTTTTTGCCGTCTGCCTCATTCCAATAAGAAATTCCGACCATTTGCCAGCAATCTATTCCTCCCACCATCTGCTTTGTGATAAATCCGTCGCGCTCCTCAAAGCACCAATCATCACTTCTATCCTTCTTTATAGCAAGAAAGTCCGAGGTATAGTGGTACTTCGTTATAATTTTAGGATTTGAAATAAGCAGGTCTGCTTCAAAAACGTAGGTGTTCGAAAGAAGCTCGCGAGCGCGGAGAGCGGAGGAAATATTATTTGCTTCATTATAGAGAGGGTTATCAATAAATTTAATCATAGGATACTTGTAAAGAAGCTGGTCAAACTGCTCCGCAAGATAACCGCGTACTATATATATTTCCCGTATTCCCGCCTCGAGACAGGCGTCAAGCAAACCGTCAATAATACGCTGTCCCCGTACACGCACGAGAGGCTTTGGGGTGTTGAGGGTAATCGGCACAAGCCGTGAGCCAAAACCCGCAGCTATAAACACCGCCCGTTTTGCTCGATAGGGCTCAAGCGCCAAAAAACCCGACTCTGTAACTTTACCGTCCAAAACATAGCCTAAATCACAAAGCTCACGAACGATTTTATTTACTGTTCCGAGTGAATATCCAGTCTTCTCCTCAAGCTCGCGCTGAGAAAGCTTGCATGACGAAAGAGAAACCAACACGTCGAATTGCTTTTTAGTTAATTCCATTATTATCTCCAATGTTCAAAAAAAGATTTTCAACCACAAAATCCGAACGGATTTTTCAAAAAACGAAACACAATAAGGATAAATGGGAATTCTGTTCAAAGAAACCCATTTATCCGTTAATGTATGAACATACAATAGCACAAATTTAAAGAAAAATCAAGTGTTTTTCAAAAATTTGTCACTTTGTGACAGTTTCTGTCTCCTCTGCATTGACTTCTTCGATAGATGCAGAAGCATCGTCAAGTATAACGAGCTCCTCCTCAACCTCTCTGTTTGCATTCTCGTCAATGTGGAAGGTCTTTGAAACACCTTTCTTAAATTTTCTCCAGATAATGATAGCCGTAGCACCTATAGCTGTTGCTATTGCCGCAGCAGAAGCCAGGACAGCCGTAGTTGCCGCGGGGTCAATGTAAAGCATATTCATATTATTCTCCATTCTGTCGCACAGCGACTGTTTGTTTTTTAGATTTCGCCTTTTCGGAAAGGGATTTAAGTATATAGTCTGCACCGCACTTGGCAGCCGAACCGGGATTGAATATGAGTGTCTTCTCCCTCTCTATAATCGCCTGCTTGTAGGCTTCGGAATTTGCATCGAGTGTATCAAGCACTTCTCCGAGTGTGGAGAGCTTATCCTTGTCAAGAGCAACTCCGATTTCGTTTCTAAGTGATATTTCAACGGGAACGAGGTCGATTTTTGTATAGTTGGGATTGGGGCACTTCATCTTTGTGTTGATAAAGACCGCAGGACGCTTTGTTGCGAAGCAAAATTCTGCAGCAACGCCCGACCAGTCTGTTATAAGCACGTCTGAGACATATATAGATTTGTTCTTCGAGAAATTAAGCTCAAACGTAAGCTGCTTTTCGTCATAGCCCGCATATTTCTCTACGAGAGCGTTCATTGCCGCACCGAAGCGTTTTACGTACTCCGGATGAGGACGAACGGTTATGTGGTTACGCTCACCGACAAGAGCCGAGATTATTTCGTCAATGCAGGAATCAAGAATGTTATCCTCCTGCCATGACGGAGCTATCAAGACCTCTCTTACACCGGTATCAACCTTTTCAAGTGCAGCGCGCTCACCTGCTTTAGTAAGCTCGTCTGCGAGCGGATATCCGAAATGAACGAGAGTCTTTTTCTTAGTACCGTAAACGCGCTCCGTTTCTCTAAGCTCCGCCTCTACGTGAGGACCGGCGCAGAATACGGTGTCAAAAGCATCGAAAGCACCTTCGCGAAAGCTCATATGCGTACTCATCATATCGTGCGGTATGTAAACGTACTCTATATCCGACTTCAAAAATGAGCGTTTAAGATAATACTTATCAAGGTCGGGCGTTGTCATTATGAACATATCGCATTCGACAAGCATCATGAGGGTCATGGTCTTCTTAAGAGAAATGTAGTAGGGCTTTATTTTCGGCTGGGTTTTTGCTATCTCAAAAATAACGTCATCGGGGTCGTTGGTAACGTAATGTATAGAAAGATTTGAGCGCGAAATAAGGTTATCCAGCAGGTCCTTAAAATACTTATAAAATCCGCTCTTCTCAGAATATACTACAATATGCTTATTCGCAATGCGCTTGAAGCGCTTATAATCCTTCTTTTCCCTTTGGCGATTCTGACGGTATTTATCACTCTTTTTGTCCTCATCACAGAATGCTTTGAGATTTTCGAGAGCGACGCGGCTTTCCTCAAGCGCCTCGTAATCAACGTAATTTTTAGGATTGATGGCAACGTTCAGAATGTACATCTGAATTATGGAAAATACGTTGCTTGCAATCCAGTATATCGCGATACCGATAGGAACGGCAAGGCCGAGATAAAGCGAGAGCGCAACGCTGAACACCATAATTCCGTATTTGTTCCAATTGCTCTGCTCATGCTGAAGAACGTTGGAACAGTTCTGCGTGAAGCAAAGAAGCCAGGATGCCGCACCTGCAAGAATCGGGATAAGGACGTATACTCCCCATGCTGCAGTGGGTACTGTGGAAAGGTGAAGCCCAAGGAACTTAAGGTCAAAGTCCGAAACGCTTTCGACTATTCCCGCAAGTGACTCAACCGACACACCCGGAATAACGGTCGCAGCGGTTATCTTACCGCCTTGAATGGCGTCGATTATCTCAAGCTGGAAGGAAGACGTATCCGTATTAAGATTTAAATACGCGGCAAGACCTTCAACAGTTCCCTCCGAACAACCAAAAAGATAAGTAAGCGGGTGATATATGATATCAACAACCGCAAGAAGCAAAACAATCTGCAAAATGAGGGGAATCAATGAAAGCATCGGATGATAATGCTCACGCTTAAAAAGCTTAACCTGCTCGTCTGCGATGAGGTCATTACTGCCGTGATATTTTACCTTTAGAAAGTTAATTTCAGGCTGTAGCTTAACCATCTGAATGGAGTTCTTCTGTATCCATATCGAAAGAGGCAAAAGTACTATTTTAGTTGCAAGAGTAAAGAGAATTATTGCAAGACCGTAGTCCGCAAGAAGCATCCAGCACCATTTCATAAGCACACCGAGCGGTACGCACATATAATATAAAATCTTGTCCATAATAAACCTCTTTAATTAGCAAACAACGGATGGTTGTGATGAGATTCATTCACCTTTGTCCAGTTATCAAAATCACGCGCCTCGCCCTCTATTTCGTACTCAACGCAATAATATGAGGTATGGTCAAGGGTACGCTTGTTCCAGATAAACTTTCTTATATATTGGCGCTTCGCCTCGGATGAAAGAGCTTCTACGTCAAAAACAGATTCTCCGAAAACAGCTCTGTCGTAATCTATGCCCTCGGACTGAAAAATAGTAGCCCAGAGATTTTCGTGCGACACGGGTGCGGAAGAGGACTTCAACGCCTCACCCGACACACCTGACGGCTTTACAAAAAGGGCGGTAAGCATAGAATCGCGGAAGTTCTTATGCCGGTCAGCAACCTTTCCGTGATCGCCGAGAATGACTATCGTGGAATTGTGATATATTTCAGGGGAGATTGCCTTCATATTTTCAAGATAGAGATTGACGATATCAATACTTATCTTAGCCGAATCAACGTAATCCTTGACGCTCTTTCCGTTATTCTTTTTCCAGTTTGCATCATAATCGGCGGTATGACAGCCGGCTATGTGAATGAAGGTAAAGTTTTTTTCTCCCTCCACACAAAATTCACCGACTTTTTTCTTTATCATGTTGTAGGCCTTTTTATTGTCGTAGAAATAGGATTTATACGCGCCAAAATCCTTGCCGTGATAAAGAACGTACTCGTTACACGTGTCCGAGTTCATTCTGCCGACTATGTTTTTAAAAACAAACGGGAGGCTGCGGTAAAGGGACAGCCTTGAAATCGCAAGACCAAATTTAAAGGGTCTTCTGATATCAATTTCAACGTTATCTTTGGTGGTTTCAACGCTGTTAGCTACATACTCGGGAAGCTCGTTTGCGTGATAGTAATCGTAATACTCTTCGCTGTAAAGCTTTATGGAATATCCTGCGTCGGCAAGCGCTGAAAGAGTTTTGTTCTCGTTGTAAACGCTATTGAAATAATGCCTGTGGTCATAATTGTCACCGCTGCAGGCAGCGTCGTGGTATTTAATCCCCGACATCATGTAACCTACCGCAGGGAAGGTGTTTCCATATATGGAAGTAGCATCGTTGTAGAAAGTAAATCCGTCAAGCTTTTCAAACGTTTCCGGGTATTTCTCCATTGCGGGCTCGCAATAGAGCTTTGTATCAAATCTGTCAACGCAAAATACTATAACGTTTCGGTCCGAGCCGAATTTCTCAACATCCTTGTCGGTTAAGAATCTTGGATTTGAGCTGTACTCACCGTAAACGCGGTCTATAGCAGAATCGAAAACCCCCTCGGTTGATACCGATGCCATGGCAAAATTGGCAAGCTGAGATGCACCGACAGCAATTGTAAGAACAAGTGCCGCAGTAGCAGTAATGCCGCTCGTCTTTCTGAGTTTAAAGAGAACTATTACAAGCGCGATAACCGCCAGCCAGATAAACGTATTAAACACGTAGGTGAAAATAGGCGTTTTGGGCTCCATATCGTCACCGGCAAGGGAGCTTAAAGAACCGTTCAAAAAGTTCGTCTGCAAGAAAAACATCAAAAGTATTCCAACAAACGCGGGATAAACGTAATTGTATACGCACTTGGGAATGAAATACAGAATAGCTGTGATAGCAACTGCGACAGTAAGAGCAAAAAGCGAAAGTATTCCAATGAAATCGCCAATGGAAAATTTGAATTCAGCCAAGTTATTACAATAAATTTCAAAAGGCGCAACGACAAAGATAAAAATCGAAAGCACCACAGCAAGCAGGATAGACGACGGAAGACGCGAAAATCTCTCTTGCGAAAAAAACTTCTTAGGAGCTGCAGTTGGCATTTGACTCTCCAATCTATAATTCAACCAAAATAATTAAAAAAACAAAACCGTTTTATTTTACCACAATAATCGACACTTGTCAACTAATAAAATAATATTTTAAAGGAAATATGTGGAGCAAAAGAAAAAACGCATAACGAACAAGGCAGGTCGTTAAATCCTGCTTCTAACCGAATGCGGTCACAACAATCCCGTAAAGGTTCGTAAAAATATAAAAAACAAAAAATAGGACGCTTTTTCCTGCATCTATGCCACCTTATCCTGAATAATTACGGTATGATTTTAGACAGCGAGTTATTTCTGTTAGCTGTGCACACGTCAAAAGGAGCTCAAATGTGAATTTAAGAGCACTTAGCCGCAAGAGAATCATTTTTTCTTCAAATAATGATTTCGATAAGCAGACGGGCTCATGCCGAACATATGACGAAAGGTGTTAGTGAAATAATACGGATTTGAAAATCCGCACATTTCGGATATCTCGGTGATACTGTAAGAATAATTTAAGAGAAGCTGTTTTGCATAACGCAACCTTATGATATTCAAATACTTCGCGGGGGTAGTGTTCAGCTCGCGCTTGAATTTCCATATAAGTCCCGAATGACTCAAAAACACCATAGCGGCAAGCTCGTCCATATCTATTTTTTTCGCAAAATTGTTTCGCATATACCGCATCGCCTCTTGAATTTCGTCGCTGAGATACCTCTGCGGTTCCTTTTCATTTTTGCAAAACAGATAGTTTTCGGCAAATACGTGGGAGATGAGATTCGCGATAAGCTCCCTGTTGTCGGGAAGAATAGAGGCGCGCTCCATCGTTTTGAATATAGCAACTCTCTGCTCAAGCGGCAGATTTATCTTTCCAAGCTGTGCGGAAATATAGAACGAGTGTTCGGCTTGAGGATAAAAAGCAATGTGATAGCAGAACAGGTGGGAGATAGCCTTTCTTTCAAATTCAACCCCTGCCGGCACAAACATAATTTCATTATTTTTGATAATAAAGGATTTTTGGCTTTCGCGAGCCGATATCAAATACTCCCCTTCAACGACCATAATCAATAAATCCCAAGCTCTTTTTACCCTGACGGTTTTAAACTCAGTATAATTTTCAATATAGTTTTGGCTTATCAAATCAATCTGCATATCGTCCTCAATTTACTGTAAAAAATTATAGGTTTATTGTAAATCATTATAT
>JAZLAO010000003.1:0-5828 GCA_045613205.1 Eubacteriales bacterium
TAGGCACGAGTAAATAATCCGAACTCGTTTCAGAGAGACTTATTTTGTGAAATCCATCGGTAAAAATCCTTATAATATCCGCATATTATCTCGAATTTTAACCTCGCCTTTCGCAAAATCAGCTCTCTCTTAAATTCGAAGAACTCTGAACCTTATTTTTTAGTTGATTTTGGTGCTTGGCTCTCGCAGCCAAGTGTGGACTTTGCAAGGGAGATAAGTGCCGAAAGCTCTGAAAAACAAGGATTCAGAGCGCGTTCGGATTGTTTACTCGTGCCTAGGCACACAAATTAAGAACGGGATTTTTCACATGCCCATTTTGCCGCTTTCCGCAAAAATTACTGTGAATTATCTCTTCCGATATTTTATACGTTGATTTTCTTCTTTTGTATTCTTTTACTCGGCTTTTGCTTTATGCGCGGCTCTGTTTTCCCGGTTTTTTTGAC
The DNA here is from genome assembly GCA_045613205.1 of Eubacteriales bacterium. Taxonomy (GTDB): domain Bacteria; phylum Bacillota; class Clostridia; order Oscillospirales; family CAG-272; genus UBA1740. The sequence goes on from JAZLAO010000003.1 coordinate 444, forward strand.
ACGGGGCGAGATTTCCTTACACTTTTCACGGATTTACCCGTGGTTTTTGGCTTTGCCAATTTCGTCGCGGGCGCCGCCTTTTCGGTCATTTTCAGTATTTTGTCAGCCGCGATTGCCTTGGCATCGTGCTTATCGGGCGCTCTGCCAACGGCAGTCATTCCGTCGAAACGGCACTCTATCTCATATTCCACAGCATCACGGCTCGAGTCAGCCGATTCGCCAAGGTCGTGGAACGATGGGAGTGCTTTTTTGTTTTTCTGCGCGTAATTTTTAAGCTTTAGGAGCGACTGCTCCGCCTCTTTTGAAGCGGCAATGGCGTTTTTCCTCTTTTCCTCCGAAACAAGCGTATTAAGCGCGTCCTCTGCCGCCGCGGCATCTGCAAGTTTCTGGTTTTTCCCCTTGCCTATTCCAAAGACCTTGCCGCCTATATAGCAAGCGCGCTCATACACTTTTTTATGGTCGGGACCGCTTTCGGACACGGTTTTATATACGGGCGGGTCGAGCCTGTGATTTTTGTCAGCGCACCACTCCTGGAGCGCGTTTTTAAAGCTCTGTATCGGCGGAGCTTTGCTTTCAAGATAGCTTCCGACCTCAAGCATTGAGGCAAGAGAGGAAATAACCGCCTTCATATCGTTCCCGCTGTCGATATATATAGCCCCGACAACCGACTCGAAAAGGTCTTCCATAACCGACGGCTCGTTTTCAATTCCGAGCTTCGCGTCGCCCTCTCCCATAAGAAGAAATTTATGAAGTCCGAGCTTCCCTGTCGCAAGCGAAAGATTTTTCTTATCCGAAAGCTTTGATTTTATATTCGAAAAATCTCCCTCGCCGAGAGACGTCGAAATTCCGTACTCATACCGCTCCGAAAAGTCCTTCATAAGAAGTGTAACTATAGCTGCGGAAAGGATACTGTCACCGAAAAACTCAAGAACCTCGTTCGACTGATATTTAAGCCCGCGCACTCCCTTATGCTCGTTGCAAAAGCTCGTTCTTGTAAACGCCTGCCGCAGAAGCGCTTTATCCTTAAATGTATAGCCGATTTTTTTCTCAATCAGCCTTATATTTTTTTCAAAATCCATAGCTTGTCCTTATAAATATATTTGATTTATTTTAACATTTTAACCTCACGTTGTCAAGTGTGTATATTTCGCTGCAGTTGACAAAAAATGATTATACGGTATTATAGACCGAAATTTAATCCGATTTTCATGAGGACCTTCGAATGAATAAAGAAAAACGCAGTACGCTTACCGCGCTCGATTCATATATAGACATGCTGATAAATATCGCCTCTGTTCTTATGGGTTATATTTTCACCGTTATGATAAGCCCCGAAGCAGAAGCGATAAAAATATTCCACCCCGTAAGTGTATCTGCGGTGTTTTTTAATATGCTTTGCGCCTCTTTCGTATATCACGTAACCAATCTTTACGCCGGAGGGAGATATTCCCGCCCCTCTCCCGACTTTCCCGCGGTGCTTAAGGCAAATTCGCTTTATTTCGGCATTGTAAGCCTGCTTACAGCCTTCTTTGCAGCTTCAAAATACCGAAACTCGCTCCTTCTCTGGATTCTTTTTACGGCAACGGCATCAACTGCTTTAATCACGTTCAAGCGCCGCACGGCAAGGGTCGTGCTGAATTTTTTGCGCTCGAAAAATTTTCACTTGCGCAGGGTCATAATTATAGGAGATAACACGGCAGCGGCAGAGCATTACGTAAAAGAAGCGGCGTCAAATTCAGAGTACGGAATACTGATTCTCGGATACGTCGGTGACAGGATAGACGGTGACTCTCTCGGAATTGAAAGGCTTGGCTCCCTCATTAACCTTGAAGGTATTCTTGACAAATACCGACCGACAGATGCGGTTTTTGCCGCCTCGGGATATGACAAGGGGCGGATTATACGGCTTGTAAATATGTGCGATGACCGTTGTATTAAGGTATACTTTCTCCCCGTAATATACGGTTTTTTCAAGAATTCAAGGCAGATAGAACAGCTAGGCTCGCTGCCCCTCGTAAATCTGCACAGAACACCGCTTGACAACCTCGGAAATGAGATAATAAAACGAGCGTTAGACGTTATCGGCTCGCTTTTCCTTATAGTCATAACCTCGCCCGTTATGATTTTTGCAGCGCTTGGAGTATATTTTTCTTCACCCGGCCCGATTCTCTTTAAGCAAACTAGAGTAGGAAAGCTCGGCAAAAGCTTCAGTATGCTGAAATTTCGCTCAATGAGGGTAAACAAGGAATCGGACAAAGCCTGGACGACGGGTGAAGACAGAAGAAAAACAAAATTCGGCACTTTTCTTCGCCGCACGGCAATAGACGAGCTGCCGCAGCTTTTTAACGTTCTCAGAGGGAGCATGTCGCTAGTCGGGCCAAGACCTGAAATTCCCGTCTTCGTCGAGCATTTTAAAGCCGTGATTCCTCTCTATATGGTAAAGCACTACGTCAAGCCCGGAATAACAGGACTCGCGCAGATAAAGGGACTTCGCGGAGACACCTCGGTCGAGGCTCGTATCAAGGAGGATATTGAATATATTGAAAACTGGTCTCTCTGGCTTGATATAGTAATACTTTTGAAAACGCCCTTTAAAGCATTCAACAAGAATGAAAAATACACAGGAGAGGGGTGAAAATATTATGAGCAAAATTCTTTACGCAGCCGGCACATTCGAACATATAAAAAACTTCCACCTGCCGTATATAGACAGGCTGCGCCGCGACGGGCACGAGGTTACTGTCATGGCGAGAGGAGAGGGGGCTGACTTGAATATCCCGTTTGTCAAAAAAATGCTCTCCTTTAAAAATATCATTTGTTCACTCAGGATAAGGGGTATTATAAAAAGGGGGAAATTTGACACGGTTGTACTCAACACGACTCTGGCGGCATTTGACACAAGGCTTTTTTTGCCGAAGCGCAACCGACCGAAAGTAATAAATTTTGTGCACGGATATATGTTCTCCCCCGAGCCGAAAAGCATCAAGGAAAAAATCTTTCTGTTCTGCGAGCAGCTGCTTTCAAAAAAGACCGATTACATTATGGTCATGAACTCCGAGGACTGTGCTATTGCCGAGAAATACAGACTTTGCATAAGTGAAATTAAAATGACACGGGGTATGGGGGCGCGAATAAGCGAAAGCGATTTTTTGCCCGTCGAGCTTATGTATGAGCGCCGAAGAAACTCGGACAAATATATTATCTCTTTTGTCGGTGAGCTATCCGCGGCAAAAAACCAGCGAATGCTGATATGCGCCCTCCCCGAAATACAAGTATATATTCCAAATGCAGTTTTATGGCTTGTCGGTGACGGTGGGCATAAGGAGGCGCTTATAAGGCTGACGGAGAAGCTTAACCTTTCCGATTCCGTGCGGTTTTGGGGGTATAGACCCCACCCGTGTGACTATATACGCGCATCTGACCTCTATATTTCCGCAAGCAAAAAGGAGGGGCTGCCCTTTAATGTGCTCGAAGCTGTTGGCTGCGGAAAAACCGTTATTGCATCGAACGTAAAGGGACACCGCGATATTATTGAAAACGGCAAATCCGGCTTTCTTTTCAGCTCCGGTGACTTAGGCGAGCTTGTGAGGCTCGTAAGAGGGGTATATCGGGGTGAGCTCTCAATAAAACCGACGGATGCGCGGCAAAGATATAAGGTCTTTTCCTTTGACAGCGTTTTCCCGGAAACCTACGGCATAATGAAGGAGTTGATTGATAAGTGAGAGCTACTTTAAAGCGGGGGATAAAAAGAGAAAAAATTGTGGCTTTTTTTAACGGTGAGCTATACCCAGTTATCATTTGTTTCATTGTAGCAATAGGGAGCATCTTTGAAATTGAATTATACCTCTCTGCCCTGCACACAGCGCTTGCGATAACAGCTCTTTTAACGTCGCAATCAATAAAGCCCGTTCTGGTTTCCGTTATGACCTTTGTTATGCAAATTTCAGTCGGGCACTCGCCCTATTATCCTTCATATTCGGATTATTTTTTCACGGGGTGGCGTGTTTATCTCGTTATTGCTATGGCAGCGGCCATTTTTGCCGCTTTTTCGATATTTGTCTTCAAAAGGCGTATATACAAAAAAGCGCGGCCCGAGGACACGCCTTTTATTGCGCCGCTTGTTTCGTTATTTTTCGCTTTTTTACTTAACGGTGCGTTTTCCGGCAAGTGGGTTTTAGGCGACGTATGGCTCGGGCTTCTCAACGCTTTTGTTTTTTGTATTCTTCCGCTGCTTTTTTATCACGGACTTTCCGCAAACGAGGATTCGGTAAGCCTTTCAAAATATTTTTCTTATATATCTATGCTCACTGCCGCCGTCGTAATAGCAGAGCTTACGGCTCTTTTTATAAGAGGCGGGAAAATATTTGAGGGCGGGTCGATAAACAAGGTCGAGGTGGCGCTCGGCTGGGGCATCTGGAATCTCGTGGGAATTACTCTCGCAATTCTTATACCCGTGATTTTTTACGGTGTTCACAAAAACAAACATCCGTGGCTCTATTTCACCGTCGCGACAGCAGCGTATATATTTTCAATTCTCACCATGTCAAGAAACGCTCTTCTGTTTGGAAGCATCGGATATATTTCCTGCTTTATAATTTCCTGCTTTTCGGGAAAACTACGGCATAGCTTCAGAATACTGTCGCTTTTGGCGGTATCCGTATCCGCTCTGCTCTTTTTGCTTTTCAAAAGCGAGATTTACACTCTCCTCTCGGACTATTTTGAAAGAGGTTTTTCAGATAACGGAAGGTTTGCACTCTGGGGCGCGGCATTCCGCAACTTTCTTGAAGCACCGCTTTTCGGAGGCGGCTTTTACGGATTCACGGTTGACGATTCCCTGCTTTATCCTTTCGGTCCTCTTGCAAAACAGGCGCACAATACACCGCTTCAGCTCCTTTCCGCAACCGGTCTTGTCGGCTTTTTTGCCTACGCATACTACAGATATTTCACTGTCCGCGCCTTTTTTCGAAGCGCATCGCCCGAAAAAACCTTTATGGGAATCTCTATGGGCGTTCTCTTGCTTTCAAGTCTTCTCGATAACTTTATATTTAACGTTTATCCGATGCACTTCTATACGCTGGCTCTCGTTATCATTTTCAAGTCTGAACGCGAGACGCAAAAAGGCAAAAACCGCGATGAAATCACCGAAAAATCCCCTCTGCAATAAAAATACAAAAAAACTTAAAAAACCACTTGACTTTTCTATTTTTGTGTGATATAATAGTCAAGCGAGATTTTGAGGAACTCCTCAAAACGAATGGCGGATTAGCTCAGTTGGCTAGAGCGTCCGGTTCATACCCGGCAGGTCGTTGGTTCAAATCCGACATCCGCTACCACAAAAGGCCCGTTGGTCAAGCGGTTAAGACACGGCCCTTTCACGGCTGTAAC
>JAZLAO010000004.1:0-6045 GCA_045613205.1 Eubacteriales bacterium
CCGACAAATTCTACACTTATATCTAACCGTTCTGCCAATTGCTCTTGAGTTAATCCGCACCTCTTGCGAACTTCTTTAATTCTATCGCCCATAGTAAGTTTATTCATCTTGGCATCTCCCGCACTTTTAGTTTGATTTCCACACTAATATTATAGATTACAAAGGTGACAAATAAAACGAGCTAAAAGTACGCAACAAGAACTGTTTGTATCATATAGTAAAAAATTAGGCAGAAATTACGAGGCTCAGGCAGTTCTTAAAAACTAATATATAGTAACAAACCCAAATTTTAAGCCCTCGGCTTTTTGCAGAGGGCTTTTGGTGTTGAATTTAATGTAGTAAAAGAGTGGCTCAACAACAGATATTAGAGTATGTAAAATTCAGCCGTGCGTTTTTTGTTCTGTGAGCTCGGCTATGACGGCGCGGATGACTCCCTCTCTGACGGTGGGGTGGTTCGGTGATGAATTGTAAATTTCTCTTATCTCGGAGTCGGTGAGGGTCGGGTTATCTTCTATCAGCCTCTTTATTTCAAAAAGCGGGCGCTCCGATGCGTCAAGAGCTGCCGTCACCGCTTCCCTGCCGATATATGCATAGCCGTATGGGTGGTAATCGTGGGCAGCATAGATGCTCTCGATATCCATTTTACGAAGCTTTGAAAGCTCCTCGAGGTGCTTTTTCGGTAAGCCGATATTTGCGCCCCACTCACCCGAGCCGAAAAGTCCGTAAAGCTGAATACCGTCACCCGTTATAAGCGTTTTGGTTCGGGTGTCGTATAGCGCCGCGCTGTCGGGAGAATGTCCGACAACAGTGACGAGGCGAAAAACTTCGCAAAGCTCGGCATTATCCTCGGGGGAGATTATATTTGCATCCGGAAATTTCTCCAAAATCCGAGGTGAGCGCGACACTACGCAAGCCTTGGGAAAATACTCGAGAAGCCTTGAAAGTCCGCCGGAGTGGTCGCTGTGATTATGCGATATAAATATGTATTTAAGGTTTTCTTGGGTTATACCAAGCTCCGAAAACATCGGTAAAATATATTCGTCTACATCTGTCCGGTAGGTTGCCGTGTCAAAAAGAATATATCCTCCGTCATATTTTACGGTATAAACGGAAGTAAAGACATCCATAAACGGCACTCTCAACCGACGTATATTTTCATTAATTACCTGAATTTCTATATTCGCCATTTTGTCACCAAGAAAGTCCCATTGACATATGGTGGTCGAGCGTAAACTCGCTAACACCGAGGTCAATCAGCCTCTGCATCTGAGGACCGCTTACTCCGCCGCGCATTGCGGCAACAGATACGGGAAAGCCCTCGTTTTTCGCGGTCACTATCTTTTTCTCGGTTAAGACGTGGCCGAAAAATTCTATCACTACGTTATTCTTCTTTGGATCAAGCTCCATTTCTCTCACCTTTTCCGTCGGGCCCCAACTCTCTACGGAGGGCTGAATAAGGATGCGTCCCGCAATATCGGTTCCAAAGACCTCGTTGCATATTCTTTGAGTTCTTACACTTTCGCTCTTGACCCAAAAATGCTCAAGGAGCCTGTACTTTTCGAGAAGACGACGAACGTAAATCCACTGCTCCTTGGTCAGCTCGGGGTGAACCGAGAATATGGGCTGCATACCCGTCATCGAGCAGATGCGAAAATATTCATCCATCGTCGGAACTCTTATTCCCGCAAAAATATCGCTTCTCTTCCTCCATGATACGCTGAACTGCATAAGCTCGTCATAAGTGAATTCCGAGATTGGCTTATCGAAGGGTGAGCCCTCCTGAGCCCTCTTGCCGTCGTCAAAGGAAAGCTCTTTTATAATAGTTTCGTCGTCGTGCATACAGACACCGAGTCCGTCCTTCGTGAATTTCGGTATCGTGATACAGCTAGTAAAGCCCGCTTCCGCCGTAAGCTGCATACCGAACGCATTGGTGCAGCCTCCGTGGCCGTGATAGCGGATTCCTATATCCCTCTCACGCCAACCGTAGTTCTGTTTTATTTTTATATCTTTTATGTAAAGGCGCACGCCTTCGGGAATGATAAATGAGAATCTCACCCTGCTGTAGCGGTTGAAGGTCGGCATTATGCGCCACTCTCTGCGATAAAACTCACGCGCGTGACCTATCTCGTACACGGACGCGTAGTAAAGTGTTTCGCCCGCGCCGTCGACAATACGAACCTGCACCGCGGGAATCTCTCCGTTTTCGCTTTCGTAGTACGCGGTTGAGGATACTATAAACATCTCCTCGGTTTTTTCCGACGCCTCCAAAACTGCGTCAAAGCTTTTCGTGAAGCTTCCGTCCTTATTTTGAAATTTCGAAAGAGAATCAAGGTTAAGTTCCGAGATAGGCACGTCAAAAAACTCCACCTTGGGATTCCAACTCATATATTTTTCAAACGGGTCTAAGAGAATTTCGGTCGATAATTCGGGCATAACAGTCGTACCTCGCATTTTTTGTTATATTATATCATAAATAAAAATGCTTGCTTGCAAGGGCATTTTTATGCCTTGATTCAAGGAGCGCAGGATGCGGCAGCATCAAAGGCGCGTAGCGCCAAAGACTTGCACAGCAAGGATTTCTGCGTATATTATATCACTCATGCGCTCGATTTTCAAGAGATATCTATAAGTGGAGGACTATTTTTAACACGATTGATATTAAACTTAGAAAGAGGTGCCGTTTTTTCTCGGCACCTCTTTTCCTTTTTATTGCATATATTTACGAAGCTTGTCTATCGCGCCCTTTTCAAGCCTTGACACCTGCGCCTGAGATATTCCTATTTCAGCGGCTATCTCCATTTGTGTTTTGCCCTTATAAAAGCGGCGGGTTATAATTCCGAGCTCGCGCTCGTTAAGCTTTTTGAGGGCATCCTTGAGGCTTATGCTCTCTACCCAATCCTCTCCGTTATCTCTGTCATCCGAAAGCTTGTCTATAACGTAAACCGAGTCCTCGCCGTCGTTATACACCGACTCGTAGAGAGATACCGGCTCGATTATCGCTTCCATGGCCTCGCCTACCGCCTTTTCCGACTCACCGAGCTTTTCCGCTATCTCTTTTACGGTCGGCTCTCTCTGCTCGGTTCTTGAAACAGCTTCTTTTACCTGAAGCGCGCGGTAGGCAAGGTCACGTATTGAACGGGATATTCTGACCGAATTATTATCTCGCTGATAGCGTCTTATTTCCCCTATTATCATTGCAACAGCATAGGTTGAAAATTTTACGTCAAACTCAAGATTGAAATTATCTATTGATTTAATAAGCCCTATACATCCTACTTGAAAAAGGTCGTTTACGCTATCCCCTTTAGGATTAAAGCGCTGAATAATGCTAAGAACCAAGCGCAAATTTCCGAGAATAAGCTCCTCTCTTGCCTCCTTGTCTCCGTTCTTGGAAAGTTTTAAAAGCTCACGTTTACGCTCTTCTGTCAATGTCTTTAACTTCGACGTATCAACTCCGCAGATTTCAACCTTATTTATTCGCATAAATACCCCTTGATTCGTATTTACGTTAGGCCGGAGTGTCAATCCATAGCCACGAGAGCTAGACCGCTCTCTTGCCTACTTAGTATTGCCTTGACGATTGTAAATTACACAAGATATTTTGACAAGTGTTGAAATTTTATTTATTGTATGATAGAATATAAGTATAAATATTGTAAGGAGAGCATTATGCTTCTAAAAGGACTTCAAAAACTTACTCTGCTCGACTTCCCCGGAAAAATGGCGGCAACCGTTTTCACCGGCGGATGTAATTTCAGATGCCCCTTTTGCCATAACGCTTCACTCGTTATAGGAAAGCGGCTTAACGAAACCCCTTCTCTTTCCGAAGAGGAGTTTTTCTCATTCCTTGAAAGACGGAAAAATATTCTTGAGGGCGTTTGCGTCAGCGGAGGCGAGCCTACCATATACAGAGATTTAATTCCCTTCCTTTATAAAATAAAAGAGCTTGGATACCTCGTAAAGCTGGACACAAACGGATACCGTCCCTCAGCGCTCAAAGAGGCTGTTACCTCAGGACTTGTCGATTACGTCGCAATGGACATAAAAAATTCGAAGGAAAGCTACGCAAAAACCGTGGGCCTTGAAAACTTTGATATAAAACCCATACTCGAAAGCACCGAATTCTTAATGAGCGGTAAAGTCGATTTTGAATTCAGAACTACCCTCGTGCGAGAGCTTCATACCGAGCGCGATATATACTCAATCGGCACCTGGCTTGAGGGGGATGAAAAATATTTTTTACAAACCTTTGAGGACTCCGGCGACCTTCTTTCAAGCCGGCTTAGCGGTTATGACAAAAATGAGACCAAAGATTTGTTGAATCTGATTAAGGTATATATTAAAAATGCACAAATTCGCGGATAATCTTACTATATCTAGTTAATTTTTTTAAAAAAACTCAATATTTTGTGTTTCTCCTGTTGACAAATGGATTCAAATGTACTATACTATATGTACTGCTAAAATTTGAAATCTAACAACAGGAGGAACTTTTTTATGTATTCCGTAGTAAAAAGAGACGGTAAAATCATTGAGTTCGATATAAAGAAGATATCCAAGGCTATCTCTCTTGCATTCGATGCTCAGGAAAGAAACTACAATCAGGACATTATCGATTTCCTTGCACTCAAGGTTACTGCAAACTTTGAGCCTAAAATTCAAAACCACCTCATCTCCGTCGAGGATATTCAGGACAGCGTTGAGTCCGTACTCAGCCAGGCGGGTTACGAGGACGTTGCGAAGGCGTACATCATCTACCGCCGTCAGCACGAGAAAATGAGAGACGTTAAGTCTACCATTCTTGACTATAAAGAGATAGTAGATAACTACGTTAAAATTTCAGACTGGAGAGTTAAGGAAAACTCCACCGTTACCTACTCGGTCGGAGGTCTTATCCTTTCCAACTCCGGTGCTATTACCGCTAACTACTGGCTCTCTGAGGTTTACGATGACGAGATTGCAAACGCTCACAGAAATGCAGATATTCACCTTCATGACCTCTCAATGCTTACAGGTTATTGTGCAGGTTGGTCGCTTAAGCAGCTTATCCAGGAGGGTCTTGGCGGAGTTACCGGTAAAATCACATCTGCTCCCGCAAAGCATCTTGCAACCCTCTGCAACCAGATGGTTAACTTCCTTGGAATCATGCAGAACGAGTGGGCAGGCGCGCAGGCATTTTCTTCATTCGATACCTATCTTGCTCCATTTGTAAAGATTGACAATCTTTCCTATGAGCAAGTCAAGAAATGTATAGAATCGTTTATTTACGGTGTTAATACTCCTTCACGTTGGGGCACACAAGCTCCGTTCTCTAACATCACGCTTGACTGGACCGTTCCTGCCGACCTTGCCGAGCTTCCCGCAATCGTGGGCGGTAAGGAGATGGACTTCAAGTACAAGGACTGCAAAAAGGAAATGGATATGATTAACAAGGCCTTCATCGAGACGATGATTGAGGGCGACGTTAACGGCCGCGGCTTCCAGTATCCCATTCCTACCTATTCCATCACCCGTGACTTCGACTGGTCGGAGACCGAGAACAACAAGCTTCTCTTTGAGATGACCTCGAAGTACGGCACACCCTATTTCTCAAACTACATCAACAGCGATATGGAGCCCTCCGACGTGCGCTCTATGTGCTGCCGTCTCCGTCTTGACCTCCGTGAGCTTCGTAAGAAGTCGGGCGGTTTCTTCGGCTCGGGTGAGTCCACCGGCTCTATCGGCGTTGTAACCATTAATATGCCCAGAATCGCTTATCTTGCCGAGGACGAGGAGGACTTCTACAAGAGACTCGACCATATGCTCGACCTCTCGGCTCGTTCCTTAAAGATCAAGCGTGACATTATTACCAAGCTTCTTGCCGAGGGTCTGTATCCCTATACCAAGCGTTACCTCGGTACCTTCTCAAATCACTTCTCCACCATCGGTCTCGTTGGTATGAACGAGGCAGGTCTCAACGCAAAGTGGCTCCGCAAGGATATGACCCACCCCGAGACCCGCGAGTTCACAAAGCAGGTGCTTCTCCATATGCGTGAGCGCCTCTCG
>JAZLAO010000005.1:0-11897 GCA_045613205.1 Eubacteriales bacterium
ATACGGGACCGGTTATTGACGCAAATATCAGAGTGTTCTGACACGCGAGAATAAATATCTCGTCATCAAGGAAAAGCCTTGTGTAGTTGGTTATTCCCTTCCAGTGAGGCATCTGCAACATATTAAAGTCCGTAAGGCTCAATATAATCGAAAGAACAACGGGAAGGACTGTGAAGATTATGAAAAGGATAAAGAACGGTGCAAGCATAAAGTACGCCGTTTTATTCCTTTTCATCTCCTTCCATGTCCACTGCCACTTTGTCATTTCGGAGCGCTGCGTCGGACGTTTCGTCTCTGCATTTGTCTGTGACATTATTTTTCTCCTTAAAGTTAAAACTTAACTTGGGTCGCCTGTTTTGAGTCCAAACTCTTCACGCTTACGAGTTATTTCAGCATTGATTGCATCGATGTAACTGCTAAGCGCGTCAACCGCGTCTGCATCTGCGTTAACGGCATCGAGGAACGCAAACTTAAGGTATCTTGAATAAATGTAAGAACCCGGATAGTTTACTATAGAAGACATATGCTTGATTTGGTCAAGAATTGCTTCTTTTTCGTTGGCCGTCCAAGCCAGGTTCTGAATTGCGTTCATGTTAGCGGTCTCATATTTACCGGAAGGACCGAGTATCGAAACCAACTTGTTGCCGTAGTTGGACTGAGCGTCCTCTGAGGTCTGCCACTGCATATATTCCCAAGCTGCGAGCTGCTCTTCGCCCTCACATCCGTGAAGCATAACAGTTGCAGTCACGTTAGCAAGCGAGTCGTAATTGATAGACGTTCTGTTACCCTCGCTGTCGTATGTTGCACATCCGGGCAATGGGCAGAATTCCCAAAGGCCTTCAATTTCAGTTGCATAAACTACAATTTTATTATAGAAGTCTTCATAACTTCCTATGAGAAGAGGCATTTCACCGGTTCTGAAGCGGTTTGCCGCATCGAAGGAAACCGGGAACGAGTAATCGCTGAAGAGTCGGCATACATACTCAAAGGATTCAAGCGCTATATCCGAGTCAAGATTAATCTTCGAGCCTGCATATTCCGGAGTGTCGGTGTACTTCCACATATTTCCGCCCTTCTGATAAAGCATGAAGTCAAGCGCCAATATGTAGCTTAAGCCGATTTCCATGTTGTTCGACTGGAATACAGGAAGCATCGAAAGAAGGTCATCCCATGTTTCAGGAACCTGAAGTCCAAGCTCCGCAAGGACGTCCATTCTGTAGAACATCATTGAAAACGCCATGGACTGAGGCAGTCCGTAGGATACTTCAAGGAGAGTAATTGTATCCATTGCTGCCTGAACAAAATTCGCTTCCGTATATTCTTTGAACGTGTGAGAGGTAAAGGTTAAACCATCCGAACCGCGATATTCCGTGGTGGGCTTTCCATCTCCGTTATACGTATAATAAGTAGTATTGAAGATTTCGTTGTTATATTCACCATCCGGAACGTTTCCGCTTACACCGAGAATCGCATCACGTATAGCGTAATTGATAACCTCCGCAGCAGAAAGTCCCATATATACGTCGGGACCCTTGCCCGAGAGTATGGAAGGAAGAAGTGTTCCCGCGGTTACAAGCTTAAGATTTACTGCATAACCCGTCTTGGCAGTAAAGCCATCCTGCGCGTCTATCATAGTACGCCAGATGTTAGACTGGTCACGACCAAGCGCAAGCCATACGTCAATTGATACGTCGCTATCTATGTTCGTCTCCGTTATACCCATCTTATTGTAATCAGTGAAGAACGAATAGAAGAAGGAAACTATTTCGAACCAAGCCGATTTGAAGAAGTTTGCTTTTGATGAAGGAAGCTCTTTTGCCTCTGTGTCCGAAGGACATATTGAAATAGAATCGAGAATCAAAGTTCCCTTTTTAGAATCGTTTATCCATGTTCCGAGTGTACCGAGATAAGACTTAAGGTTGGACATATTGCCTGCAATGTTGTAACCGTCATTACGGCTCATTTCGTCAAGCAGTAATGCAATTGTTCCAAGCGTTGCTATGTGAGAACCGTTAGTTCCGCAAAGGTCTCGAAGCTGAACACGAATATCCTCAAGCTCCATAGCCTGTTTGCCAAGGCTGATAAGAACGTCGGGCATAATCTCAAGGAATCCGTAATCACGGTATTCGTCAGGAGCGGAACCGGTAAGCTGAAGAATTCTGAGGTAATTCTCGTTAATTGTGTTAAGAACGTTTTCAGCTCTCTGTATAAGTCCCTGAAGCGAACCGAGAGAGCAGTCTACGTACAGTGTATACTCAACGCCCTTTTCAAAGTAAAACTCGAATTCATTTCCCTTGCTGTCGCCTACGAAATTCGACTGCCAGTCTTTGCTGTAAGAGAACTGTGTGTCGTACGCCTCAAGGAACGGTGCGGTCGGTTCTTCTCCGTATATTCCACCGGAAATTCTCAGTGCACGGCAAAGATACATACCCTGAAGTGCGCTCTGAAGATATCTCATACCAATCTTGTAAAGGCCGTCTTCGCTCACGCGGAACTTGTACGCTGCCCACTGTCCAAGAGAATTATAGCTGTTCTTACCGATGATGTTATAAAGCTGTGACTTGGAGGACGAGGGATAAGTAGCGGAAGAGGTCTTATCGTTTGCCGGATATACCGAAGCGTCAGACACAAAATCCGGGAACTCAGCCTGAATCACTGTTACAGTTCCGTTCGCAGGCTTATAGCCGTTCTGCGCGTACATCTGCTTAACACTCTCGTACGTGGGGATTTCATTGACAGCCGGATCATAAGGAATCAGCTCAATAGAACTGAATATTACAGGCTCACGAACTGCGGCAAGAGAAATCTGATGTCCACCGTTAGCGAGGTAGAAACGGAAGCTTCCGTTGTAGTATCCGGTAGAATCCTTGCAGTAATACGTATTCCAAGCAGGAGAAGCCGTTATACCGGGAGCCATAGAGTTGCCGTTTATATCCTGCGTAAGCTTGTAGGTAGTAACCGTCTTGTAGCCGTCTTTAATAACGGTAACCACCTTGGAATATGTATCGTCGTCGAACTTATATTCCGTCGTAGAACCGTCGGGCTCATTGGTAGCTACAGGGTCGCTCTCTGAGATGTTGGTATACGTCCAAAGTTTGTCAAGCTTAACGTTGCTGGATTCCTTGAACGGAGCAGCACCGTCAATGTAGAGCTTACGCTCAATCGTGCTTATACTGCTCTCAGACGTCATACAGTTGAAATACGTGAACTTGATATAATAATAGCCGGCAGCACCCTCCGGTATGTTGAAGTTCCACGTAGTTGCCCCCTGTGCAGGAAGGTAGATAGAGTTTTTCTGTGTTTCCTCATCTCCAAAATCCTTCCAATTGGACGGGTCTTCCATAATAGCATCCTGACAAATGTCACTATCCGCAACCGTCTGTCCGCTGCTTCCGCTTGTAACGTCAGTAACGGAAATCTTGATGGTTTCCTTACCCGACACATCGGAATCAGGCTCACCGTGCTCCTTGAGATATGCCTCGTAAGTCGAAATTCCTACGAGAGCTTCCATCTCCTCAAGAGTAGAGGCCGTATCTCTATTCGAGTCATACGTGCGCTCCGGGGAGGTCGCGGCTGCCGCCGAAAAAGCGAACAGTCCGAACACGGTTGTCACAGAAAGGATGATGCAAATTACCTTCTGAAACAAAAGCTTCTTCATGAATTGGTTTCCTCCAAATTTTTCATTTGCGCCCAAACCTAATTTCTGAAAAATAGGCATAACTTGGGCTTTTTATACCACAAATTATAACATAATCTAAATAAAAAGTCAATAATAGTTTTTTCGGTGCACAGCTTCGCCGGATGTGCAATTCTGCAGCAAAGAAACTCGCCCAGTTTGAATATGTAACCAAAAGTTTACACGATTGCAGTTCAAAGCATCTGTAAAACTGTAAATGTAATTTATTTTTACCATAAATAATCAATTTTTCAATGAATTTAGCCCTCTTTCGCCATTGTAAGTAAATTAAATTTACTTTACTCGCGTTTTTTACAAATTATGGATATGTGTGCGCTTCAATATCATTAATAGTTAATTTGCACAATTTTTCTTGGTTTTTTTCTACATCCGTGACATCAATACAAAAAGCGAAAAAAGAGCGTTTTTTCTCTTTTTTCGCTTTTATCAGTCTATAAATCCTCCGCAAGAAAGGGCGGTATCATTGTAAAAAACAGCAGATTGTCCGGGGGTTACCGCACGTTGAGGAATGGAAATTTTAACCGCCCCGCGCTTGTTCCCCAGATATTTGAGTATACATTTCACCTTAGGCGCAAGGTACCTGACCTTAACCCAAAGCTCCATTTCTTCATTGATTTCGGGTTCGCCTATTCCAACAAAATTCATTTGTGATACGGTGATTTCATCAGTATAAGACGCGTCTTTAGAAAGTGTTACAGTGTTGCTTTCGGGATTAATTTCTGTAACAAAGACCCGCGTTCCCATCGCTACACCAAGTCCCTTGCGCTGTCCTATGGTGTAATTTATGATGCCTTGATGCTCTCCGAGAATGTTTCCGTCCGAATCAATAAAATTGCCGTGCTGCGATGCACCGACACGCGCTTCTATGAACTTCGCGTATTCTCCCGACGGAATAAAGCATATCTCCTGACTTTCGCTTCTGTCGGATGCTACCATTCCAAGTGACGAAGCCTCTTCTCTGATTTCCGACTTTTTGCTTTCCGCGAGAGGTAATAGCAGTTTTGAAAGAACCTGCTGAGAGAGCCTCCACAAAACGTAGGTCTGATCTTTTTTCGAATCTTCAGCGCAGGCTACGGTATATCGGTGTGTCCCCTTGTAATCGGTATTTACAATTCTGGCATAATGACCCGTGGCGATATAATCAAAGCCGTTATTGTTTGCAAATTCGAGAAGTGAGGGAAACTTGATTTCGCTGTTACACACCACGCAGGGATTGGGTGTTCTTCCCTTTGGATATTCATCCAAAAAATAGCCGACGACCCGCTTTTCAAACTCTTCCCTGCAATCTATCACGTGAAGCGGAATACCGATACTCTCCGCAGCTTCACGCGCATTTTGTATTTCGGTACACCCATGCATCTTAAGCACTGCGCCTTCAACGGTATACCCCTCTGCTATAAGCTTGTGAGCGGCATAAGTGCTGTCAAGTCCGCCGCTCATTCCGAGAAGTATTTTCATTAATCTTCCTCGTGGCTTTTTTCGATTTCAAAATCCACGGGTCTTCCTATTTTATTATAGTAATCCGCAACTGCGGTCTTAACGGCTTCCTCCGCAAGAACCGAGCAGTGAACCTTCACAGGAGGCAAGCCTTCAAGTGCTTCAACAACCACCTGATTTGTAAGCTTAAGTGCCTCGTCAATAGTGTGTCCCTTGATGAGCTCAGTGGCCATAGAGGAGGTTGCAATTGCCGCACCGCAGCCAAAAGTCTTGAACTTGCAATCCGTTATAACATCGTTGTCTATTTTGAGATAAATTTTCATTATATCTCCGCATTTTGCGTTGCCTACCGTTCCCACTCCGTCAGCATTCTCTATTTCTCCGACGTTTCTGGGGTTTGTAAAATGGTCCATTACCTTTTCGCTGTATTTCATATTTTATTCTCCGTATCTTTTTTTACAATTTCTTCCCACAAAGGACTCATATTTCTGAGTCTTTCTACAATTCCGGGAAGAGTTTCGATAATATAATCTATATCCTCATCAGTCGTCTCATGAGAAATAGAAAGTCTGAGAGAGCCGTGCGCTTTTTCGTGAGGCACGCCCATTGCAAGCAAAACGTGCGACGCTTCAAGGGAAGCAGATGAGCAGGCAGAACCGGTAGATGCACATATTCCCGAGATGTCAAGCCACAAAAGAAGACTCTCACCCTCTATAAATTCAAAACCGATATTTACGTTTCCCGCAAGCCTTTCGGTTCTGTGTCCGTTGAGCTTTGAATAAGGTATTTTTGTTATCTCTTCAATGAGTCTGTCGCGCATTTTCGCAACTCTCGGAAGTTCGGTCATTTTTTCCTTGGCAACCTCGAGTGCACGTGCAAGTCCAATTATATAAGGAAGATTTTCTGTTCCTCCGCGCTTTCTCTTCTCCTGACCGCCACCGTCAATAAGGTTGGTTATGTTAACACCGCGACGGACAAAAAGCATTCCTATACCCTTTGGCGCATGGATTTTGTGACCCGAAAGCGCAAGCATATCAACCTTGAGTTTGGAGAGGTCAATTTCCACGTTTCCGACTGCCTGAACAGCGTCGGTGAACATAAGCGCTCCCTTTGAATGAGCTATCTCACATATCTCTTCAATCGGCTGAATAGTACCAACCTCGTTGTTAGCATACATAATCGCCACGAGAGCTGTTTTTTCGGTTACAGCTGCACGAAGCTCGTCAAGATTGACGATGCCGTCCTCGTCAACTCCGACGTAGGTAACGGTAAATCCCTCTTTTTCAAGCGCTTCGCAGGTATTAAGAACAGCATGGTGCTCTATTTTGCTCGTTACTATATGACATTTTCCCTTGGAGCGCATTTTCATAGCCGCGCCCTTTATCGCCCAGTTATCCGATTCGGTTCCGCAAGAGGTAAAGTATATCTCACCCGGAAGACAGTTAAAAACCTTCGCGATTCTTTCTCTCGCACCGTCAAGAAGCTCCTTGGCCTCCCTGCCCTTAGCGTGAAGGCTTGAAGGATTTCCCCACTCGCTCTCAAAACAGGGCATCATAGCATCTATTACCTCGCGGCTTACAGGTGTGGTTGCCGCGTTATCAGCATATACGAATCTTGCCATTTATTGTTCCTTTTCTTTGAGTTTTTCTTATCAGTTAAATTTGCTTCCGATATATTCTATACCATTTTTGTCAATTTTTCAATAGCGTATTAAAAATATAATATGTTAATTTTGTGTGAACGAAGTCGCTATTCAGTATTTTCGCATGATTTTTACCATTTTAACGCGGGTTTAAAGCGAAATTTGTTTGAATGTTTATATCAATTTGGATTACAGCAAAAAACAGTTTTACTGCCCGTCAGAAGAAATTCATAGATTTTTTTCAATTTGGTTAATCTTTAACGTTGAACATCGGAGCATAATATATTAAGATATATACAAAACAAAATTCAAGGAACTCTCATGAAAAGAATTATATCCGCGATAATCATTATGTGCTTCGCGTCAGTCAATATATTCACTCTGTCGTCTTGCAGCTCAGAGAGCGCAAACGATAATACGAACACCGACAAAACCGACGGCACAAAAAACACGATTTCCATTCCGGAGTATAAGGACTACGGCCGAGGCACAATAGATTTTTCAAGCATCAAATATTCAAGACCAAACATGGAAAAGCTGATAGAGGATTTTCGACTTGTGTGCGAAATCATAGATAAAAACGAAGTTGATTTTAATTCTCAATTTGATAAAATATTGAAGCTTGAAGAAAGCTACTCAAACTATTTAACCATGCGCTCTTACGCAACTATACGTTTTCAAGCCGATGTCTCCGACAGCTATTGGACGGACGAATACAATTATATTTCAACCAGCTCCCCGAGCTTTTCAATGGCAGTCGAAAACCTTTTCGTCAGCGCTGCAAATTCCGTGCATGCCGAAAAATTTGAAGACGAATACTTTGGTGAAAACCTCATTGAAGATTACAAGGACGGGGGGATTTACACCGACAAAGTTGTCGAGCTTATGACTCGAGAGGCGGAGCTTGAAGCCGAATATTCCGCGCTATCCGACGGAGAGTCTGATATAAAATCAAAAGAGCTCACCGTAGAGCTATTTAAAATCCGCCGAAAAATCAGTGACCTTTTAGGATATTCAAGCTATGCAACCTTTGCATACGGTAACATGAACCGTGCCTATTCCGAAGAAAAGTTTTTAAAATTTGCCGAAGACGTATCGGAATACGTCTTGCCCGTGTATTTAAAGCTTTCAGGGTATATCTTCAATCAATCAGAAATATCCGATAAAAAATCAGTTTGCAGAGAAAAAGTAATTAATGACACCGGGAAAATGCTCGAGGCTGCAAATAAAGAGCTGTATGAAATATATTCCTATATGCTCCAGCATTCTCTTTTTGATATAAAAGGTGACACGCCCTCCCGCTTTGACGGAGCTTTCACAACGTATCTTGATTCATTCAATGCACCTTTTATCTTCATAACAACTGCAGAAAACACGCTGGATTACATGACTCTGTGTCATGAATTCGGGCATTTTGCGGATATGTATATCAATTATTCGGCAGAATCCTCCCTCGACATTTCTGAAATTTCAAGCCAGGCTTTAGAGCTTCTTGCTCTTACACAGCTTGGCACTCAAATCCCCTCGCAAACGGTTGACGAACTGACTGTTTTCAAAATAGAAGATGCCCTATCGTGTCTTATTTTTCAATCATTTTACGCAATATTTGAACACATAGCTTACCAGCTTCCCTACGAACAGATAAGCGCAGAATCCTTAAATCAAGCCGTTGCGCTTGCTGCTGAAAAAATAGGGCTTAATTCATCTCTGATAAATGATATTAGTTACGTTATGATTCCTCACGTTGTGCTGTATCCGTTCTACGTGCAATCCTACTGCACTTCCGTTACCGCATCTCTTGAGATATATTTTAAAGAGCTTGACAGGTCGGGTTCGGGTTTTGAAACATACATCACTCTCTTAAAGCGCGGCGACGGAAATCTCACCCTTGAAGAAGAGCTCGGACGCGCAGGACTGTCTTCACCGTTTGAAGCGGGACTTCTCAAAGAGATTGCCGACAGAATCCATTATGAGCTTCTTGGCTATCATTATTTTAAGACCAACGGCAGCCTTGATAACGCAGCCTAGATAATTCAATAAGTGGTTTACGAAAGCTACGGGTGAAATCAAACAACCCGTAGCTTTTTATTGCTCCTCATTTTGACGTTATTTACTGTTATTTATCTTGACAATTAGGCGCAATAGATATATAATATATTTAACAATTTTGCTTAAAGAAACACAGGGGAATAAATCTATGAATATCATTATAGTCGGATGCGGTCAGGTAGGAGAAACTCTCTCTGCCGAGCTCGTACAAGAGGGCAACAATATAACCATGGTTGACCTTTCCGGTGAAAAAATAAGCTCAATAACCTCAAAGCTTGATATAATGGGTGTAGTCGGCAACGGTGCAACTCATACAACGCTTCGCGAAGCCGGAATTGAAAACGCAGACCTTCTGATTGCAGTTACCGACTCCGACGAATTAAACCTTCTCTGCTGTCTTATTGCTAAAAGGCATGGAAAATGTCAGGTTATTGCGAGAATTCAAAACCCCGTATACAACTCCGAGACACTGTATCTCAAAAACGAGCTTGGACTTGCTATGGTAATGAATCCCGAATATGCTGCAGCGGAAGAAATTGCACGCGTGTTGCGTTTCCCTGCCGCTAACAAAATTGAAACCTTTGCAAAAGGTCGCGTTGAGCTTTTGAAATTCAAGATACCTGAAAACTCGATGCTCGCAGGAATGTCCGTCAAAAACGTAATGGCTAAGCTAAAAAGCGACGTCCTTATATGCACCTCGGAAAGAGAAGACACCTCGCACATTGTAAACGGTGATTTTGTGTTTGAAGAACACGACCTTATTTCAATTATCGCATCACCGAAAAATGCAAGCGATTTTTTCAAAAAAATAGGAATTAAAGAGCACTCGGTAAAAGACGCATTCATTATCGGCACCGGGCACATAACATATTACCTGTGCGATATTCTCAAAAAGTCCGGCATTTCCATAAAAGTAATTGACCGCAACAGTACTGTATGTGAGGAGCTTGCATCGCTCTACGAAAACGTCACGGTAATCTGCGCTGACGAGACCGACCAGGAGCTTCTGATTGAGGAAGGCATAGAAAAGGCTGATGCAATTCTCTCGATTACAGCATCAGACGAGGAAAACATTTTTCTCTCCCTCTCTGCAAAAAAATACGGACGCGGAAAAATAATCGCAAAAATAGATAAGCCCGAGTATGACGATATCATAAAGCATCTTGATTTCGATACCACTATATACCCAAAGAGTATAACCTCCGACATCATAACACGATACGTAAGGGCAATGAAAAGCACTCTCGGAAGTAATGTTGAAACAATGTACACATTTATAAAGGACGAGGTTGAAGCTACCGAATTTATAATCAGCGAAGGCGCACCCGTGATAAATATTCCGCTTGCGGAGCTTGGTCCTAAGCTAAAACCTGACGTACTCGTCGCTGCAATTTTGCGCGGTGATACGGTTATAATCCCTCACGGTCAGGATATGATAAAAGCGGGGGATGCTGTGGTTATAGTTTCAAAGCTTCTCGGACTTAACGATATTTCTGATATTATAAGGTGATTCTGTTATGAATTACAAAATGATAAAATACACTTTAGGATGGCTTCTCCTCTTTGAAGCAGCGTTTTTCACAGTTCCCATAATTACGGGAATTGTCTTTGAAGAGCGTGCCACGCTAGCATTCGTGTGGTCGCTTTTGTGCACAGGCGCAGTTGGCGGACTCTTTGTTATAAAAAGACCGAGCAACCCAAAGCTTTACTCACGAGACGGATTCGTTATCGTTGCACTCAGTTGGATAGCTCTGAGTCTTTTTGGCGCGCTCCCTTTTATGTTTTCGGGCGTGACAAGTTCCTATGTCGATGCACTTTTTGAAATTGCGTCCGGATTTACCACAACAGGCTCAAGCATTTTCGCAACCGTTGAGGACCTGCCAAAATCCATACTTATGTGGCGCTCCTTTTCCAACTGGATCGGAGGCATGGGAGTGCTTGTATTCGTAATGGCATTTTTACCGCTTGGCGGCGCTCATAATATGAACATAATGAAGGCGGAGAGCCCTGGCCCCTCGGTTTCAAAGCTCGTACCCCGTGTAAAAACAACGGCGCTTATTCTCTACGTCATTTATTTCGTTATGACACTTGTGATGTTCATCATACTGCTATGCGGCAAAACCAACCCGTTTGATGCTTTGTGCATATCCTTTTCAACTGCGGGAACGGGCGGATTTGGTACGAAAAATGACAGCTTTGCATCATATTCAAGCTTCGTGCAAATCGTAACGACGGTATTTATGCTGCTTTTCTCAATTAATTTCAGCTCGTATTACCTAGCACTGAGAGGGAAGCTTAAGGACGCGTTTAACACCGAGGTTCGCGTTTTCATTGGAATAGTTGCGGTAGCAATAGGAATAATAACGCTCGACAATCTGATATCCGGCGTATTTGATTCCTTCGGTGAGTCCTTGAAGCACTCGTCATTCACAGTTTCGACCATTATCTCAACAACAGGATTTGCCTCCCACGATTTTGCGGCATGGAACAATCTATCGCAAACGGTGATAGTCCTGCTTATGATTATAGGAGCTTGCGCGGGAAGCACGGGCGGCGGAATCAAGGTTTCGAGAATTTTGATACTAGTCAAGGGCTTTTTCAGAGAGCTTTCTATGATTTTGCACCCAAGGCAGGTCAAAAAAATCTCAGTAGATTCAAGAAAAGTTGAGCACGAAGTAGTTCGCTCGGTAAACGCATATATAGTTTGCTATTTCCTTCTATTTTCCGCTTCGGTTGTACTACTTTCCTTTGAGGAAACCGACCTTATAACCAATTTCACAGCGGTTGCAGCGACTATAAACAACATAGGCCCCGGTCTTGCCAAAGTCGGCCCTACTTCAAACTTCGGGCATTTTTCAATTCTTTCAAAGCTTGTGTTGACATTTGATATGCTTGCGGGAAGACTTGAGCTGTTCCCGATGCTGATTCTTTTCAGCCCACACACATGGAAAAAATAAAAATACGGGTGAGAGCCAACCTTAAGGTCAAAGGCTCTCACCCGTAACTTAACGTAAATTTCAAAAACGTATTGATTTTCTTATGAAGCAGTGATACAATTGATTTGAATTTTTT
>JAZLAO010000006.1:0-2458 GCA_045613205.1 Eubacteriales bacterium
GACGGAAGCGAGGTCGTACATCACGTAAGCGGTATAAATTGTAATCCAATGTTTGCAAAAGATGAATTTTTAGCTACGAAGGATTTGTATCGTAAGCGTGATGGAGTAATGTTTTATCATTACATACAAAGCTTCGCGGCAGACGATAACCTCACTCCCGAAGAAGCTCACCAAATTGGTTTAGAGTTCGCTGAAAAGGCGTGGCCGGGATTCGAGGTTGTAGTAGCAACTCACACCGACACGAAATGCATACATAACCACTTCGTGCTCAACAGCGTGAATGCTGAAACAGGTTATAAATACCGCACTAAGAGAACACATCTTGATGAGCTACGAAACATTAGTGATGAGTTTTGCCTTGCGCACGGACTCAGCATTATCGAGCCGAGTGAGGATAAGAAAACAAGCGGTCTCGGTAACAGAGAGTACCAATCTGCAAAGAAAGGCGAGAGCTGGAAATTCCGTTTGCGTTCAACAATACGCGCTGCGATGGAAAAGTGCGGAACGAAGGAAGCATTTATAAATTATATGAAAGCTGCCGGATACGAGGTCAGGTGGAACGACCAATACAAAAATATCAAGTACACCTGCACGAAAGAAAAGAAATTTAAAAATGGGAAATACCCCGAAGTAAACGACGATAAATTATCGGACGAAAAATATTTAAAGGAGAATATGGAATATGAATTCGAACTCAGAAAAACTGACGATGGAAGAGCTGGAGGCGCTCAATCAAACGGAAGAAGTGGAAATGCCTCCGGAGAAAGTGGTAGTAGAGATACCCGAAGAGGAACTGCAGGAGATGCAAGATACACAAGCGGCAACGCTGAAACTCGTTCGGCAAATGGCAACCGAAATGCCGAGGCTGACGAGAGAAATAGAACTGCAGAATTTCACACGGGTGCTTTCGGAGAACACGGAGCTGAAGCGGAAGAACGCACTGCTCGAGCAGGAAAGGAATCTCGCGAAAACCGAAGAGAAAATTATACAGGCTGGGAAAACGAGCGAGAGAAGTATCGAGCAAACCGAGATGCGTATCGAGGCGGAGCTGGACGAAATAAGAAGTCGACTGGCAAATTTATGGCAGGTAGTGTTCGTAACGATAGGAAGCTCGGTGGCGCTCGCTACGATAGTCTCGGCAATCTTCTTCCTACTGCTCCGTTAATCGAAGACGATAACAAAACCGCAGAGGAAATCGAAGCCGAAGAAAATGCAAGGGCAGACCAGGACAACACACTTGGTGCAATCGGTTTATTTGCCGGACAAGTTATCGGCAAGATTGAAAATTCAAAAGTCGAAGCAGCCAAAGCAAACGAAGTACCCGAAGAAACAAATCCCCATGACACGTCCGATGATGACGAGGACGAAGATCACGGATTCAATTTACATATGTAAGGAGGTGATAAATATAAGATTAAGAGCAAATATCTTCGCAAACTATCCCGATGCAATGAGCCTCACCGATTTGGCTGGGGCTCTCGGCATCTCCACTAAGCTCGCCTCGCGCCTCGTGCGCTCGGGCGAGATATTCGGTGTAAAGGTTGGACGTGAGTACCGTGTTGCAAAAACGAGCGTTATGGAATACATAGAGGACGCACGAGTTGCCTACCCGAAAAGGCATAGAAAATAAAATATGTCCTAACTGATAATTCGAACCCACGGGTCTGGACTTTGACCAAGTGGTGTGATATTGTGTGTGCTAGGACACCCGAAAAACTAAAATAACAAACACAAAAAGAAAGGAAAAACAAATGGCAAGAAGATACGACAAAGGTGTCTCGGGAAGCGTACAAGCGAGAAACGGTTATCTGCATCTCGTGGTTGGATACAAAGATCCCTTGACACAAAAAAGAAAAGTAAAATGGATGGCGATGGACTTACCCGAGGATTCGCTCAAATCGGTAGTCGAAAAGCGGAAGCGAGATATGATAACCGAGTTCGAAGCGAAGTACGCTCGAATGATCGACGGTTATGACGATCCCGAAAACTACCCCTTCGTAGCATTTATGCACGAGTGGCTCGACGAGGTGCACCGCCACAAAATTCAAGAAACGACCTACCTCGGATACAAAGGAAGAGTGAACGGTCACATTGCGAAATTCTTCGGTGATAAAATCACCCTCGCGGATTTAAAGCCGAGGAGAATAAACGCATTCTACGACTACCTTAGGAGCATCGGAGACAACGAGCAAACGGTGCTTCACTACCATAACCTGCTCCACGCAATGTTCGAGTACGCAATCAAACAAGAGCTCTTCGAGTACAACCCGATGCAAAGAGTGGACAGACCAACAGTAAAGAGGTATCCTGCGAGCTTCTACTCGGTGGAAGAGGTGCAAACGCTCCTCGCCTTCGCAAAGGACGATCCCCTCTACATACCGATAGTCCTCGCAGTGTACTGCGGTATGAGAAGAAGCGAAGCACTCGGCATGACGTGGGATTGCGTGGACTTCGAGAA
>JAZLAO010000007.1:0-7645 GCA_045613205.1 Eubacteriales bacterium
TACGTTTCCGTCGGAGAAAAGGCCGAGGAAATGAAGAGTCGAATTATTGGCTTTTACGCCACCGATAAGCTCACCCCAGGTATTAGATGCAAATATTTTTCCGCTTTCGATAGACTGGGAAACGAGCTTTGCGCCCTGCGCGAAAACCTGACCCGAGCCGAGAGCGTTGTGTCCGACCTCGGAGTTACCCATATCGTCGTCGCTAGGAAGTCCCACGGCTGTTCCGTGAGCCTTAATTGCAAGAGTGGGATAATCCTTCATGAGTCTGTCAAGAGTGGGCGTGTTAGCCGCAGCAACCGCGTTTGCGCCATTGTCGGGAGCGATGCCTACACCGTCCATAACTATCGTAAGGAGAGGTCCCTCCACACCTGAAAATTTTGTTGATTTCTTTAGCATTGCCATTATATTGTACCTCAAAAAAATATTATTAACTTAAATATCAGCATCTTTTATATAAAGATGTCCGAATTCCGTAATGAATTTCTTACGGTCGGCAAGCGCGTCACCGAGAAGAACGTCGAACATACGCGCGGTAGCCTCAGCATCGGCAGGTGTTACCGCAATCAGCCTTCTCGTCTGCGGACACATCGTCGTGCGCCACATCATATCGGGCTCGTTTTCACCGAGTCCCTTAGAGCGTTGAAGCGTATATTTTTTATTGCCGAGCTTTGAAAGAATATCCGCCTTTTCCTGCTCGTTATAGGCAAAATAGGTCTCCCCGCCCGAGTTTATCTCATAAAGCGGTGACTCCGCAATGAATATCTTGCCCTTCTCTATAAGAGTCGGCAGGAGTCTGTAGAACATCGTCAAAAGCAGCGTTCTTATCTGGAAACCGTCCTCATCTGCATCGGTGCATATAATAATTTTGCTCCATTTAAGAAGATTATAGTCAAACGTTGCAAGCTCGGATTTCTTACCCGCCTTGATTTCAACTCCGCAGCCGATAACCTTAAGCAAATCGACGATTATATCGCTCGCAAAGATTTTGTCATAGGAGCTCTTCATACAGTTAAGCGTTTTTCCGCGCACGGGAATTATCGCCTGGAATTCCGCGTTTCTTCCAAGCTTACAGCTCGACATAGCCGAATCACCCTCAACTATGTAAACCTCGCGAAGCTCGGGGTCCTTGGAATGACAGGGGACGAATTTTTCAACTCTCGTTGATACGTCCATAGTTCCGGTAAGCTTCTTTTTAATATCAATCTTGGTTTTCTCTGCCGATTCCCTTGCGCGCTTGTTTATCAAGACCTGGTTGATTATCGCGCCTGCGGTATTATGGTTTTCGGTAAGATAAATCTCAAGGTTTGTTTTCAGAAATTCTGTAAGAGATTTTGCGATAAAGGCGTTGGTTATTGCCTTTTTAGTCTGGTTTTCGTAAGAGGTCTGCGTTGAAGCCGAGTTTATAATGACGCAGAGGTTGTCTGATATATCCTGGAAAGAAATTTTCTGCTCGTTTTTATTATACTTATTCTGCCCTTTTATATATTTGTCGATAGCGTATGTGAAAGCCGTTCTCACTGCCTTGTCGGGCGAGCCTCCGTACTCAAGGAAAGATGCGTTGTGATAATATTCCGCCATGCCGGATTTTGCAAAGCAGAAGGTCACCTCCGCCTTAAATTTATAGTCAGGCAGGTCCTCTCTGTCACGGCCACGGGTTTCAATCTTCCAGAGCACCGGCTGAGTTATTGAGATTCCGTCGGTTATCTCGGTGATATAATCGGCTACACCGTTTTCGTAGTAGTACTCACTCTTTTCGAATTTACCGCTTGAAACCTCTACCTCAAGGATAAATCTTATGCCCGCGTTTACGAATGCCTGACGGCGAAGGGTTGCCGAGAGGAAGTCCACGGGAATGTCAATTTCCTTGAACACCTTGAGGTCGGGACGCCATTTTATTACAGTTCCCTTTCTTTTTGCGCCCGGCTTTACTTCTATATCGGTAACCGAGAGCTTTCCCTTTGGTTCACCCGATTTGAAATTCATCTCGGAAAGAGTCACTCCGTTATAGGACTTGACGTTCATATACTCTGAAGCATACTGCGTAGCGGTCGCGCCGAGGCCGTTAAGTCCGAGTGAAAACTCGTATGCCGAGTTTCCGTTATTGTTATCGTACTTACCGCCCGCGTAAAGCCCGCAGAAAACGAGCTCCCAGTTCCATCTCTTTTCTTTTTCATTATATCCGAGCGGAACACCGCGCCCGAAATCCTCGACCTCAATTGAACAGTCAAGGTATTTCTTTACGATTATTTTATCACCGTAGCCCTCGCGCGCTTCGTCAACCGAGTTCGCAAGTATCTCGATAAAGGAGTGCTGACAGCCTATGAGGTCGTCTGAGCCGAATATTACAGCGGGTCTTTTACGTACTCGCTCCGCTCCCTTAAGACTTTTTATACTTTGGTCATCGTAAGCTGCCTTGCCTATTGCTTTAGCCACCTTGAAGGTCCTCCGATTTTTTCAATACATTCTTTTAAATTTTACCATAAATATTAAATTTTGTCAAGAATATATTAGTATAGAAATATTCGTTTGCGAGGTAAAAATGAAACTCTTCTCCATTCTTCTCGGAACGCTGCCTATCGTTTTCTGGATTCTTCTCATATTCGGCTTTGACGAGCCTCACGTTGCTATTCTTACTATTATTACGGCTCTCATACACGAAATAGGGCATCTTATTGCCATAGCTGCGGTAAAAAAGGAGTGCACAAGTCTGCCGCGGGCAGATATTTCAGGCTTTCGCATAGACGTGAAAAACCTCTCCTACAAGGAAGAGATGCTCTCTTCTGCCGCAGGACCTCTTACAAATCTTTTGCTCGGATTATTTTTAATTTCATTTTTCGACTCGGAATACACACTTGTTTTCGCTGCCCTGAATATTATGACGGCAATATCGAATCTTTTGCCGGTCAGAGGATACGACGGGTATAGATTCCTTCACGCTTTAGCATCTCATTATTCAAGCTCACCCGAGCGCATTGAAGCGGTGCTGGAATGGTTTTCATTTTTCTTCAGCGCCGCAATGTGCCTGTTCTCGCTCTATTTTATACTGAAAATCGGTGAGGGGTACTGGATTTTCGCAGTTTTTTTCTCATTTTTGCTTGCGGAAATCTTCAACAGACAAAAACACACATTTTTTGAGAAAACGAGAGATTTTGAGAGATTTTAAGAGTTTTTTTGAGGTTTTAAGGTTTTTATCTGCCAAAAATTGCGTGTAAATTCGATTAATCGCGTCTAAATCCGTATTTTTTTGAAAAAAATATCGCAAAAACTATTGCAAATAAGAAATGTTTTTGTTATAATCGTTTTGTTGTAATATTTATTTTTGAACTGCATCACTGCAATGAAGTTTTCAAAGAAAGGAACACGGATTTTAAAAAAATGGCAAAACTCATTGAGTTGAAAGGAATTTCAAAATCCTACGACGGAGAAAAGGTCATAGATTCTATGAATCTCTACATAAGGGACGGCGAATTTATTACTCTTCTCGGTCCTTCCGGCTGCGGAAAAACAACTACACTTCGTATTATCGGCGGTTTTGAGACTGCTGACGAGGGCGAGCTTTATTTTGACGGTGTTGAGATAAGCGGCGTTCCCGCATATAAACGCCATATTAACACGGTTTTCCAGAAATACGCGCTCTTCCCTCATCTGAACGTATACGAGAATATCGCTTTTCCCCTGCGCCTTAAGAAGATAAAAGAGGACGAAATAAAAACGCGCGTTACCGAGATGCTTAAAATGGTTGAGCTTTCGGGATTTGAAAATAAAAGCGTAAGCACCCTTTCAGGAGGTCAGCAGCAGAGAGTTGCGATAGCCAGAGCTCTTCTTTCGCACCCCAAGGTACTCCTGCTCGACGAGCCGCTCGGCGCGCTTGACTTAAAGCTGCGCAAGGATATGCAGAACGAGCTGAAATCAATACAGCAGTCAATAGGCATAACCTTCGTATACGTTACCCACGACCAAGAGGAAGCTCTTTCTATGTCTGACACAATCGTGGTTATGGCTGACGGTGAGATTCAGCAGATAGGAACACCGACGGATATATATAACGAGCCGGAGAATGCATTTGTTGCAGACTTTATCGGTGAGAGTAATATTATCGACGGAATTATGCTTGAAGATAAAAAGGTGAAGCTTGCCGGCCACGTCTTTGAATGTGTTGACAGCGGATTTGATAAAAACGAGCCCGTTGACGTCGTAATTCGCCCCGAGGACGTTGACGTCGTAGCAATAGACAAGGGTATGCTCACAGGCAAGGTAACGAGCGTTACCTTCAAGGGCGTTCACTATGAAATCATAGTTGACATCAAGGGATTTAAGTGGATGATTCAGTCCACCGACTACGTCGCGCCCGACGCTGACATAGGCGTATACATCGAGCCCGACGCTATACACATTATGAAGAAGTCAAAATACTCCGGAATGTTTGGCGACTACTCCTCCTTCTCCGACGAGCTCGACCAGCTTTCCGACGCGGACACCGCAGAAGAATTTTAATTAAAATCAGGATAAGAAATGAAGAAAAACAAGTCTCTAATTCGGTCTGTTGCGGCAGCGCCCCATATTTTCTGGGCTATCCTTTTTATAATTCTGCCGCTTATTATTGTCGTATATTATGCTTTTACGGATTCTGACGGCAATTTTTCGTTTTCAAATATAACCTCGCTCCCCGACTACGCCTCAATTTTCTGGCTCTCTCTTGAGCTTGCTGTTATCGCAACCTTCGTTTGCCTTATTATAGGCTATCCTCTCGCTTACATAATAGCGAAATCAAGCCCGAAGCAACAGAAGATATTTATAATGCTTTTGATGCTCCCGATGTGGACTAACCTGCTTATCAGAACCTATTCTATTATGGCTATCCTCGATAACGGCGGAATACTCAATACCCTTCTCGGCACGTCTATGAAGATTGTCGGAACTAAGGGCGCGGTTATTTTCGGAATGGTCTACGACTTTCTTCCCTATATGGTTTTGCCGATATACACCTGTATATCCAAGATAGACAAAAACATGTGGGAGGCTGCCTCCGACCTCGGCTGTAACACCTTTACGACTCTTACAAGGGTTATTCTCCCGCTTTCACGCTCGGGTATAGTCTCGGGGGTCACGATGGTACTCGTTCCCTCCATAAGCACCTTCTATATCTCACAGAAGCTCGGCGGCGGAACGTTTGAGCTTATAGGCGACACTATTGAAAGACAGTTCGTCACGGGCGCTCTTAACGTAGGAGCGGCTATTTCGCTCGTTATGATGGTACTTATTATCATCTCCCTCACTGTTATGAACAAGTTCGGAAATGACGATGACGGAGGTATTATCATATGAAAAAGTATGCATCAAGAATATACCTCACGCTTATTTTCGCAATACTTTATATTCCCATTGTTACCGTTGTGCTGTTTTCATTTAACAGCACCGACAGCACGGCTACCCTTTCGGGATTCAGCTTCTACTGGTATATTGAGCTTTTCAAATCCGAGGAAGCCTGGATTGCCCTTCGAAACACTCTTATTCTCGCGCTTCTGTCCTCGCTTATCGCAA
The DNA here is from genome assembly GCA_045613205.1 of Eubacteriales bacterium. GTDB lineage: Bacteria > Bacillota > Clostridia > Oscillospirales > CAG-272 > UBA1740. Next base: position 5,542 of record JAZLAO010000007.1, read on the forward strand.
CCGTAATCGGAACTGCCGCGGCAGAGGGCATCTACAAAATGAGAAGCAAATTTGCAAAGACTGCCATCACCTCGGTCACCAATATTCCGATGATGAACCCCGATATCGTTACGGGTATGTCAATGATGCTCTTCTTTGCGGTGGTCATGTCGGTATTCAAGATTGGCGACTATAACAGTCTTGGCTTTACGGCTATGCTTATATCGCATACGACCTTCTGCCTACCCTACGTCATTCTCTCGGTGCTTCCGCGTATAACCGAGCTTGGAGATACGCTCTCCGAGGCGGCGCTTGACCTCGGCTGCACACCGCTTCAGGCATTCTTCAGAGTAAAGCTGCCTAACATTATGCCCGGTGTTATTTCGGGTATGGTAATGGCGTTCACGCTGTCGCTTGACGATTTCGTTATCTCATATTTCGTCGCTCCGACGAATTTCCAAACTCTTCCGCTTCTTATCTACTCTATGACTAAGAAAACGGTTAAGCCGGATATGTACGCGCTGTCTACGATAGTGATAGTTTCGGTATTCCTGCTTCTTATAATTTCAAACGTAAAAAGCAACAAAAAGAACTCTCCTTTGGCAAGCTCGGCAAGAAAGAAGAAAAAGGAGGTCTTGAAATAATGAAAACAGTTAAAAGGTTAATTTCGGTTGTTTTAATTCTCTCCGCGCTTCTCTCGCTCTTCTCCTGCGGCCCTGCCGATACGGGAGATGAGGAAGTTCTCTCGGTTGAGGAAATAAAGATGCCGACCTACAAAAAGGGCGAAACGGTAACCCTCAACGTATACAACTGGGGCGAATATATCTCCGACGGCTCGGAGGATTCCTTTGACGTAAACCGTGAGTTTGAAAAGTATTTCAACTCCACTCTTTCGGAAAAATACGGCGGAATAAAAATCAAGGTCGAGTACTCCACATACCCCACAAACGAGGATATGTACTCCAAGATAACCAACAGCGCCGTTTCCTACGACGTAATAACCCCCTCGGACTATATGATTGAAAAAATGAAAAACGAGGGACTGCTTTATTCCTTTGATACCTCGTCTCTTTCGAATTACGGCAATATTCCCGAAGAGTTCCGCGGCACCTATTACGACCGCGATAACAAATTTTCGGTTCCCTACACCTACGGTATGCTCGGTGTTATATATAACAAGGAGGGTGTCGACCCGGCTGACGTCGAAAAGAAAAGCTGGGACTTGCTTTGGAATCCGAAATACGCAGGAAACATTCTGCAGTTCAATAACCCCCGTGATGCATTCGCAACGGCAATGTACTACGCAGGGCTCGACGTCAACTCCGAGGACGCTGAAGTGTGGGACGCGGCTCTCGAGCTTCTTAAGGAACAAAAGCCCTATCTTCAGGGCTACGTAAACGACGAGATTTTCAATAAAATGAAATCCGAGTCGGGTCTCGTCGCTTCCTATTACGTCGGTGATTTCTTGACTATGGCTGACGAGCAGGAAAATCTTGCTTTCTACTACCCAAACGAGGGCGTAAACTACTTTATTGACGCAATGTGTATTCCCACCTCCTCGAAAAATCCGCATCTTGCAAAGGAATATATAAACTATATGATTTCGGAAGAACCTGCGGTTGCAAACGCGATATACATCGGCTACGCATCGCCAAACACCGCGGTGGTCGAGAGCGAGGAATATTACGAGGCAATGTGCGAGTACGGCTACGAGGGCGAAAACGGTGAAAATGCCTACGACCTTCTCTATAACTACACCCCCGACACCGTCAACGCAAAGTATAACGCGCTTTTTCCTGACAAAGAGGACCCCGCGTGCTACAGAAGCTTCACTCCCGAAATTCAGACGAGAGTAAACACTCTCTGGGAGGAACTGAAAATAACCGGCTCAACAGAGCTCTGGGTGCATATCTCAAGCATTGCAATAGTCGGCGCAGTAGTGATTCTCGCGGTCTATTCGACCTATATCAAGAAAACACGCTCCCGCGATTACAGACTCCGCGACAGAGCGCGCAAAGCAAAAAATAGTCATAACCACCGGTAAACCGGTGGCTTGCACAGCCCCTAGAAGGGGCAATTACCGGCTTCACCTCTAAAGAGGTATAGAAAGTTTGGCAATCGCATC
>JAZLAO010000008.1:0-17524 GCA_045613205.1 Eubacteriales bacterium
ATATTTAAGAAAAATTTAGCGATGAAGATGGGAAAATCTATATTTCAAAACCTTATGAGTTCAACTCTCTTCGGCTATAGCAAAAGGCATTCAAGGCGCAAGCTCCAAGAGCGCACTCAGCTATATCCTTCTGACAGTAAGAGTGGCATCTCCGAAGGTATCCGCGTAGAAGCTGTCCAGAGGCTTTAACGATTTGTTTTTCAAAATCACCACGTTAAGTCCCGTCGAGTTATGCGAGTATTCATTATCCCCTACCCTTACCGACGAGACGTTTCCCGATTCGAACCCTGCACTGACAATATCTATATATCTATTATCTACTTTATATGAACATTCTATCTTTGCACTCGAGCTTCTTTCGTAAACGAAATCTCTTTTCATGTCAACAACGGCAACGTAAGAGGCTCTGAAATTCATATTCATTCGAAGTCCCAAATCGGATGCAGCAGTGAAGCCTGAAATATATCTGCTCGCCTCGTCCTTTGCTGAAATTACTATGATTTTATTTTTGAATCTTGCCGGTTTTTTGAAATATTCGTTAAGTGTCACGGTGATTCTCCTTAAAAATTCTCTTTTTTACGTATCGGAGCTTGTCGGGAATTTTCCCCATTGCCGCCATAAAGCCGTATCTTCTCCAATAGGAAAAGAACCTTATAGTCATTCTAATCGGCCAGGTTATAATCGGCTTTCTTTTTACCGTCCCGGGATTTATAAGCTTATAATGGCGCATATTCATTCCGTTTATAAGCGTTCGCGTCTTTTGCGGTGTGCAGAGCTGCGCCTGTGAATACTTTCTTTTCATTGCCGAATCGGCATAGGTAAGAATTATATCCTCATAAAACGGTGTGCTTCTTGCATATTTCCAGAAAAGCTCCGAAAGCGCTATCCCCTCGGAATTCCAGGGCTTGTTGCCGGTCGTGTAATGTATCAGTTTAAGCTTATCAAGCATCGAATACTTGTACACTGCAGTATACAGCCCGTTCCCCGATTGAAAATTCCATTCTTCTCCGAAGTAGGCGCACATTCCCCGGCACGAAAGATTTAAGACGTCCTGATCGGGACACGCAAGCCGCCTTGAAGCCGAAAGAATCTCAAAGCACCTGTTCTTAATGTTCTCTTTTTTAAAAAGCGAGGTATTTATGACTAACATGCCCGAGTTGAAATATTCGTCTGCCTCTAGCCGCAGCTCTCTCGTTACGTATCTGTACATATCCTCATCAAGCGGATTTCGTACTGCGCCTATAACCGCATTGCCTGTGTCAAGTAAGAAGAAATCAAGAGCATCGGTAAGTAGGACTGTGTCACAGTCAAGATACAAGACCTTTTCATATTGCCAGAGCAATTCGGGTATAAGAATTCTGTAGTACATTTCAACGCTGAAATGCCCCTTTGAGTAAAGGGGCAGGCTCTTCACAAGAGAGCTGACGTCAAGCTCTCTCACGTGGATATTGCCGCCGCCCATACTGCAGATTTTAATTTTATTCAGCTCTGATATTCCGGTATGGAGAATATAAACGTCGTAAAAATACCCGCTTGACGAATGTTTTGCGACCGACTCGAGCGTCACCGAGAGATACGGAAGATACTTGTCGTTTGCCGCCATGACTATCGGAAGGATTTTCTTCTCATTAACACCGATAAGATATTCGCTGTCGCAAAAAAGCTTGTAATAAAACAAAATTTTATCCGAGGAGCCGCTTGACTGCCGAGCGGCTTCAACGTCCATTCCCCTAAAAAACTGCATGGTTTTAATGAACAGGGGGTATCTTTCACTGCCCCGCGTCCTCTGATAAAAGGTAACGAAATCGAGAACACTTACCTTGAAAAAGGTGTCGGAAAGAAGCCTGTCCCCCTTATCTATCCATCTGAGAGAGGACTCGTAGGCGCGGCGGCGGTTTTCAAATTTATAAGCGTTATAGCTGCCCGTGAGAGAGCCTGAATTATTTATGCGGTAATTTATGAGAATTTTATCAATCGTGACAATGGACTCGGACTTTATCAGACTGGAAAAATAAAAGGTTCTGTCGTTGGTGGAAAATATCTCGTCGAATTTAAGCTTGTTTTCGAAAACGAAATCGCGTCTGTACAGCTTGTTCCATGGCGCAACGTATGACCAGAGGAAAAACTCCTTTTTCTCTTGAAAGCTGACAACCGAGTATCCGAAGCTGCCGCCCTCATAAGAAATTTTGCACTCAGAATTTCGAAACATTATCCTGCCGTCGTATTTTCCTGTTTTATCGTCATAAGTGTTGAAGTTGAAAAAATATATATCAGCCGTCGTTTCTCCGACTGCCCGATAGAGAACGTCGAAAGCCCCCTCCACAAGAAAATCGTCGGAATCCATAAAAAAGAGAAACCGCCCCGCAGCCGCTTCCATTCCCAAATTTCTCGCTGCGCCCGCGCCCATATTCTTGCCCGAGAGGATTTTTATTCTTCCGTTTTTTTCGGCATATTCCTTAAGTATTTTCGGTGTGTTGTCACTCGAGCCGTCGTCGACCGCGATAATTTCGTAGTCACCGTAATTGCATTTTATTATGCTATCCAGGCATTCTCTTATATGCTTTTCCTGATTAAAGCAAGGAATTATCACCGATATATCTATGTTTTTCATATTTTTCTCCCGATAAAGCCATTTTCTCTGGCGGCTGAAATTTATTATGTGTAAAACGAGTAATTTTAAGCATATCAGGGAAAAATAGATTAGCCGTAAGGCGCGAAGCAGTTTTAAAAGAATAGATTTTTCATAGACGAGCAAAATCAAACTAACAACTAATGCGCGGGAGGCGGTATGATAGAATGCCTTAAAAAACTTAGCGAGCGCTGTTTTCTTTTTTCGGAGCTTGTGAAAAGAGATTTCAAGAAAAAATACAAACGCACCTATCTCGGCATGCTCTGGAGTCTCTTCTCTCCGCTTCTCTCGCTTCTGATAATGTCACTTGTATTCACGGGATTTTTCGGGCGGACACAGCCGCATTACACTATTTACATCTTTTGCGGAAATATCGTCTTTTCCTACTTTACCGACTCTACGGGAGGCGGTATGGGAGCGTTTCTCGGCAATGCCGAGATTTTTTCAAAGATAAACCTGCCGAAATACCTCTTTCTTTTTTCGAGAAACGTATCCTCACTCATAAACTTCGGACTGACCTTTTTCGTATTTCTGATTTTCTGCATAATCGACGGGGTGAATTTCGGATTAGTATTCTTTTCCCTTATTATTCCGATTTTCTCACTCGTTATATTCAATCTCGGAGTTGGGCTTGTTCTCTCTTCGCTTTTCGTCTTCTTCCGCGATATGCAATATCTGTGGGGAGTTTTCACGACGCTTCTTATGTATATGTCGGCAATTTTCTATACCGTCGACAATTTTTCACCGAGAATACAGAGTCTTTTTCACTTTAACCCAGTGTACGTGTATATCAGATATTTCAGGCTTGTGGTGATAGACGGACGCTTTCCCTCGGCAGCAGTAAATTTCCTTGCCGTCGGATATGCCGTCCTTGCGTTTGCGCTCGGAGCGCTCGTCTACAAGAGATACAATCACAGATTTATATATTACGTCTAAAGGGAGTCTAAAATGATTGATGCATCTCCTATCCTCGCCTGCGAGGACGTTTCGATACGTTACGCCTCGGGAGATTTCAAGGAAATAGGGATAAAAGAATACGTAATAAGGAAGCTGACGGGCAACTACAGGATAGCTGAATTCTGGGCTGACAGGCATATAACATTTTCCATAAACCGCGGTGATATGCTCGGAATTATAGGCGCGAACGGTGCAGGTAAATCCACACTTTTAAAAGCTATTTCGGGTATACTCACGCCAACCGAGGGCAGAGTTTTCTGTCGGGGAAAAATTGCCGCGCTTCTTGAGCTGGCCTCGGGCTTTGACGGAGACCTTTCGGTGAGAGAAAACACCTATCTGCGCGGTGCTATGCTCGGATACACGAAAAAATTTATGAACGACACCTATCGGGATATTCTCGAATTTGCCGAGCTGTCGGAGTTTGCGGACAGACCCTTCAAGCAGCTTTCCTCGGGAATGAAATCAAGGCTTGCCTTTTCGATTGCTTCGCTGGTAAATCCCGACGTGCTTATACTTGACGAGGTGCTGTCCGTAGGCGACGGAGCATTCAGAGAAAAGAGCGAGGCAAAAATGAAATCTATCATAAACGGCGGTGCAACCACAATTCTCGTTTCCCATTCCATAGGACAGGTGCGCGCAATGTGCAACAAAATTCTTTGGCTTGACAGAGGAAGACAGATTGCTTTCGGTGACGGCGTCGGCGGGATATGTGACGAATACGAGAAATTTCTGACGACGAGGATTTTACCCTCTCGGGATTGAATAAAGGAGTAAAAAGAGCATGCCAAAATTATCGGTTATATCGGGAGCGTACAACGCCACTGCTTGCCCGCATTTCAAGGAGTCTATAGAAAGTGTCCTCGGTCAGAGCTTTTCGGATTTCGAGTTTATAATCTGTGACGACGGCTCAAGCGACAACACTCTCGAGGTGCTTCTCGAATACGAAAGGCGCGACAGGCGTGTGAAAATAATAAAAAACGGAAACAATCTCGGTCTTGCCGCAGCGCTTAATCGGTGCATTGAAATATCAAGCGGAGAATATATTGCGCGCCACGACCTCGACGACTACAGCGCAAAGGACAGATTCAAAAAGCAGATAGCCTACCTGGACTCTCACAGAAATGTCGGGCTTCTCGGTACAGCCGTCTGGCTTTTTGACGAGAGCGGAGTATGGGGCAAGGAAGTTTTGCCGAAGCGAGTCAGAAAAGAAGACTTTTTATTCAATAATCCCTATAAGCACGGCTCGGTAATGTTCAGAGCTGAAGAACTTAAGCGCGCGGGCGGCTACCGTGTCGCGAAAGAAACAGTTCGCAATGAGGACTATGAGCTCTTTATGAGAATGCAGATTTTCACCCTAGGCGAAAATCTCACAGAGCCGCTGTATATCTTTTGCGAGGATAAGAACGCATACAAGAGAAGAAAATACAGATACCGAATAAACGAAGCAAAGGTAAGATTCGAGGGCTTTCAAAATCTCGGACTTATGCCGCGAGGCATTCCCTACGTAATAAAGCCTCTGGCAGTGGGACTTATGCCGCGTTTTTTGCTCAAAAATCTACAGAACAGACGGAGAAAGGCGCAAAATAAACGTAATGTATAGTTTACATTTTAAAGGGGTCGAGGAGCTTTTTTTGTGAAACTGTCTATAATCATATGCGTATATAATACCGATATAAAGCACATTCTCGAATGCCTTGACAGTATCACCGACTCGACTCTTCTTGGAGTTCGCGGGGACTATGAAATATGTATAATTGACGACGGCTCAGGGACGGACTATTCCGCCATTGCAAAAGAATACGGCGCAAGGCTCAAAAAAACCGAAAACCGCGGCATTTTTGCCGCACGGGGTGCGGGGCTGGATATTGCTCGCGGGGATTACGTTTGCTTTTGCGACTCTGACGACACCGTGTCACACGATTACTATCTCCCGATGCTAAAAACAGCGGAATCCACAGGCGCAGATATAATTATCAACGGCTGGGCAGCGCAAACTCCGCGCTCCGCTTACTACCCAAAGGACGACGAAACTATAACCAATTCTTTAATCCTTTCGGGAAGAGATAAACTCAGAAAATATTTCGAGCACGAGGGCAGATACCATTCCTTTTACGTGCTTTGGAACAAGCTGTACCGCCGTCAGCTTCTGCGAAGCTCTTTTGAAAGCCTTGCCGCAGCGGGATATAAAAACACCTCGTATGCCGAGGACGCGGCAATAAATTTCTTTGCCTTTCGCAATGCAAAGCTTATTCAAAATATTCACACGGGGTTCTACTTTTACAGACTCCACCCCGCCCAGTCAGTTAGTGTAACAAGCAAAGAAAAGCTATACTCTCAAATCGAGGATATGGCTCGTGCCTTTCACATAATGAAGGCTAACCTACCCGAAAACGAGGATAAAAAAATGCTCCTCACCCATATTGCAAAATGGGAGGAGCTTATGGCAAAAACACATTTTGCCGTAGCAAAATCAAACGGATATGACGAGCTTTTCCGCATTATAGAAGAAAAATACGGACTATCTCTCTCCGAGTTGAAAAAAGAAATACCCCAACATAAAGGCAATATCTTATTGCCCCAAAATTTCCGTGATATAGACCGCGCCCTCTTTTCAGTATGGAAATCCGAAAAGCCGCTCTCCGTAAAATATGACAAAAGAGATGCATACACCTCACAGTGTATGCACCGCATCATAAAAGCAGGCAAAGCAACCTATAAAAAGAAAAACCCCGACCTTGTTATCCCCAAGGCGAAAACGCCCCTGAAGCTCCGAATAATTCACAATCCCACCGTCTATAAACTCAGCACACGCCTTTTCAAAAAAGGCTCGAAATCCCGCAAGCTTCTGAAAAAATTTATTTGATTTATAAAAAAAGAGGGTCGAAAGCCTACCGCAAGGATAAGCTTTCTTCCCTCTTTCGTTTTTAAATCTTTAGCCGAAACCCGAGCTATAATTTAATTATTACTCGTCGGTGTAATTGTAGGTTATTGTATATGAGCCTGTACCGGTATCCCAACCCGACCCTTTTGTTATCGCATTCCACTCTTCTTCCGTTCCGCTATACTTTATGCTCGTAAGGCTTATGCAATAATAGAACGCATCTGTGCCGATGCTTGTTACGCTATCTCCGATTGCTACGCTCGTAAGGTTGCCGCAACCTGCAAACGCATAAGATCCGATGCTTGTTACACTATTTCCTATTACTACACTCACAAGACTTCTACAATATTTGAACGCGTAATCACCTATGATTTCAACTCCGTCAGGTACAGCATAGCTTGTATCTATTTTTCCTGTAGCATACTGTATTAAAGTTTTACCGTCTTTGCTATACAGATTTCCGTCTATATCTTTATAATACTGATTGTTTTCATCTACTTCTATGCTTGTAAGGCTTCTGCAATTAGAAAACACATGCTCACCGATTCTTGTTAAGCCATCAGGTATTACTACACTCGTAAGACTGAAGCATTGTTCGAATACTCTATCGCCGATGCTTTCAACACTTTCCCCCATTACTATACTAGCGAGGCTGTTGCAATCAAGAAACGCATAATTCCCGATTCTTTCAACTCTTTTTCCTATTACTACGCTCATAAGGCCTTTATTAGAAAAGAATGCAGAATTGCCGATGCTTTCGACGCTATCTGGGATTACTACATTCGTAAGGCTGGAGCAATAGCAGAACGCCAAATCACCAATGCTTGTTACTCTACCACCAATCACAATGCTCGTAATCTTAGAACAGTATGCAAACGCATAATCACTGATGATTTCGACACTTTCTCCTATTGCTGCACTCGTAAGGCTGGAGCATTTATAAAACGCATGCTCACCGATGATTTCGACACTTTCTCCTATTACTACACTCGTAAGGCTGTAGCAATATTCGAACGCATAAGCACCGATGCCCGTTACCTTATCACCTTCTGGCGAGGTCAGAGGAATTATCAAATCGATATCGGTACAAGTTCCAATACCTGCAACGTAGCAGGTTCTGTCACCATTTGATATAAATTCCAATCCTTGACTGTATTTGGACTTCCCGCAAAGAATACATACGTCATCTGAATATTCATGTTTAGGCGGCAATTCTTGATAGGTTGAATAGTTGCATCTTGAGCAAGCGTCGTATTCATTCCAACCTTTTTCAGTGCAAGTTGATCCCTTTGCTTCATGATGTACCAATTTATGTTCTCCCGGAATCTCTTCATAGGTTGAGTAATCGCACTTTGAGCAGGTGTCATATTCTATCCAACCGTTTTCTGTACACGTTTCAGATTTTGCTTCGTGATGAGTGAGATCGTGGCTTGCCTTAATTACCGTTTCTTCCGCAGATATCAATGATATTCCGTACTCGTCAGCGTAGATTTTTTGGCAGACGACACAAGTATAATACTCTATATTACCGTTAGCCGTACAGGTTTCATCAACCTTTTCGGTTTTTATCATATTGTGAATATGGTCAAGCTTTTCAACAGACTCACCGGAAGAGATTTTTTCTCCGCAACCAAGACAATATGTATCGCCCGTGTATCCCTCTGCTTCGGTAGTGGGAGCTTTGGCATCTCTTATCTCTGTGCCTCCGGTATGATTTAAAGGAATAGTTACCTCGGTTATCTCATTTTTCGCGTCGGCATCTGAATACTTTTTATCGCAACCGGAGCAATGCCAGTACTCAATATTACCCTCCTCCGTACAGTTAGCTTCACTCGCTTCGTAATGAACGAGAGTATGCGTATGCTCGGAATTATTTTGATTTTCACCGCACGCAACAAAAGTAAAGAGCGCAAATACTAAAGCTAATACTGCACATGACGTGAATTTAACTTTTCTTTTCATCTTTCAAATCTCCTAAAATACAAAAAGTGCGCAGCCGAAGCCACGCACCCTATAAAAATGCACAGCTCCATTGCTGCGACACAATTGTTCTCTTTGCCCTAAAAAGCGTACGAAAACAGAGCGTACATTTTTACCGAAAATAAAAAGGTACACTTATGGCTTTAGAGCAAATTATTCAATTGTGTCGCAACGCTATTATATCACAAAAAAAGGAAAAAGTAAACACTATTTTCAAAAAAACGAAAAAGACCTCGATAACCGACAAACACTCTGCCGATTTCGAGGTCTTTTTGCATTATATGAAATTAGATAAAATCACTCTTTTTATTTTTCTTGAATAACCCTGCAAAAAATGCGCGAAAGCGCTTTCTCTTTTTTACAATTTCGATATTCTGGTTGACGTTACCCGAGAGCTTCAGCTCACCCTTTCTTTTAAGGCGCATTTTATACTCGTCAAATGAATAAAGCTGGACGAATGCGGTGAAGCTGTAAACTTCTTCTTTTTCAAAATCCGATTCCCCCCTGCCCTGCCAGCCCAGCAGCTCTGCATACTCGGTATGAAGCATATTCCAGAAGTTTTTCTTTGAGTCGCCCGAGAGAGTATTAAATATCTTATAGCATCTGCCTGCCGAGAGATTGAGATAGGATTTTAAAAGCGGGGCATACATACCGTGCTGCATTAAAAATTCCTTAATTTTAAGATACACGGTCGGAATCTGAGCGTAATACTTGTGAAGAGCTCTGGCGCGGGACTGCTCCGAGTGGATTCGGTGATGCACCAGCACCTTATCAAGCTTCGCAACCCTTTCAGCAAGAGACAGAGCGCATACAACGAAATACACGTCCTCATACATTCTTACGTCCTGGAGGAAAACAAACCCCTTTTCCTCGATGAAAGCGCGGCGGAAAAGCTTATTCCAGGCAGCTCCCGTAGTTGCTGAGAGAATCAAGTCGGGGTGCTCGTTTTTCGAGGTTGGCGTTCCGGGCATGAAAACGTCGGTGCGCTCGGGCTCGCGCGCCGCTTCAAATCTCGCCTTACGGCTGTTATAGATATCATAACCCGAGATAGCTATATCAAGCTCCCCTGCCTCAGACTCCTCGTAAAGTGCTTCAAGAAAGGTCGGCTCAAGGAAGTCGTCGGAATCAAGAAAGGCTACGTACTTTCCTCTTGCGCGACGAATACCGTTATTCCTTGCAAGCGCGGGGCCCGCGTTGGTTTCGGTAATTATCCTTACCCGCTGGTCTCTTTCCTGATATTTCTTTATTATTTCAAGCGACGAGTCAGTAGAGCCGTCGTCAATGCAGATAAGCTCTATTTCGGAAAGGGTCTGGTCGAGCACGCTGTCAAGCGCGGGCTTAAGATAGCTCGCAGCGTTATAAATCGGCATTATAACCGATACTTTTACGTCTATATTTGTTTCCATAAAAAATCTTCCGACAAAATTATTATACACTTGTATATATTTTAACACGGTATTTATAAAAAGTCAATATAAAAACAGCAATAGCGACCCGCTTTTAGTAGCAGGTCGCTCAAAAATTTGTATTGTTTTTTTGCTTGCTTTATTCAGCAATGTAAACCGTTTCGTTTTCCTCAACGGCATCGGTCTCTATAGGCTCATCGGGATAGAATTCTTCCGCGACTTCCTCTTCTTTTCCCGCGTCCTCAATTTCAACGGCGCGGTATCTTCCAAGACCTGTTCCGGCGGGAATAAGCTTACCGATAATAACGTTTTCCTTAAGACCGAGAAGGTGGTCCTTCTTGCCCTTGGTAGCCGCTTCTGTAAGAACCTTCGTGGTTTCCTGGAATGATGCTGCGGAAAGGAAGGATTCGGTCATAAGAGAAGCCTTCGTAATACCGAGAAGCATAGGAGCTGCCTCAGCCTTGCGGAGAGTGAGCTCGCCTGCCGCGATTCTCGCATCAATCTTTTCATTCTCGCTGCGCAATTCAAGAATATCAACAGTAGTTCCCGCGAGAAGATCGGTATCTCCCGCATCCTCAACCGTAACCTTACGTGTCATCTGACGGGTTATACACTCGACGTGCTTATCGTTGATTTCAACGTCCTCACCGCGATAAACCTTCTGTACCTCACGGATGATGTAATCATAAACTGCATCAATACCGCTCATATGAAGTACGTCAGCGGGGTTAAGGAAACCTTCGGTGAGCTGCTGACCGCGAACAACCTCCTGGCCGTCCTCGATTATAAGGCGCATACCGAACGGAATCTCATAAACTACCTCGTTTTCGGTAGGCTCAACGGGATTCTGAATAATTACCTTTGAAAGTTTCTTATCGGACTGAATACGCGCAGTTCCGGTAAACTCGGTTACAATAGCAGTCTTCTTCGGTCTTCTTGCTTCGAAAAGCTCCTCGACTCTGGGAAGACCCTGAGTAATATCCGAACCTGCGACACCGCCCGTGTGGAATGTTCTCATCGTAAGCTGTGTACCGGGCTCACCGATAGACTGTGCCGCGATAACGCCGACAGCCTCACCGATGCTTACGGGGTTGCCGTGAGCCAAGTCAGCGCCGTAGCAGTGTACGCAAACACCGCGCTTTGCAAGACAGCGAAGTATGGTACGAACCTCAACCTTCTTAATACCCGCATCGACGATAGCGTTAGCCATTTCCTCGTCAATCATGGTATTAGCAGGAACGATAAGCTCGCCCGTTTCCTCGTTAACGACGTCGTTAACGGTATATCTTCCTACAAGTCTGTCAAAGAGCTTCTCTACTACGTTAGAGCCGGCAACAATATCAGAAACTATAATACCGGTCTTCGCTCCGCAGTCCTCCTCGCGAACTATTACGTCCTGCGAAACGTCAACGAGACGTCTGGTCAGGTAACCCGAGTCAGCGGTACGGAGAGCCGTATCCGAAAGAGATTTACGCGAGCCCTTAGCACCCATGAAGTACTCGAGCATCGTAAGGCCCTCACGGAAGTTCGACTTGATGGGAATTTCGATAGTCTTACCGTTGGTAGCAAACATAAGTCCGCGCATTCCGGCAAGCTGACGCATCTGCTTCATAGAACCACGCGCTCCCGACGTACAAATCATGTTAAGCGAGTTGTAATCGTCAAGGTTTTCAATAAGAGCCTTGGTTACTGCATCGGTAGTCTTATCCCAAACGTCGATAACCTGCTTATATCTTTCATCGTCAGAAAGCTCGCCCCAGTTGAAGAGCTCGGTGATTTCGTCAACCTGTCTTGAAGCCTCGGCAAGAAGCTCCTTCTTCTTCGGGGGAATGGTCATATCGTAAACCGATATGGAAAGCGAGGATTTCGTGGAATATTTGTAACCCATGGACTTGATGGCGTCGAGAACCTCGGCAGCCTCTGCAAATCCGTGGAATTTGATAGTACGGTCAACTATTTCCTTGAGTTTTTTGCTCGTGGTAGCAAACGCAACCTCAAGCGAGAAGGGGTCTTTTTCACGGTCAACGTAACCGAGGTCCTGAGGAATACGGGCATTGAAAATAAGTCTTCCGTAGGTTGCGTCGATTATAGCGCTCTTTTCCTCGCCGCCGATATTCTTAGTTACGCGAATCTTGATGGGAGCGTGCATTCCGAGCTGCTTATTTTCATAAGCCATTTCAACCTCGTTGAAATCACGGAACACCTTGCCCTCACCCACTTCACCGGGATGGTCGATAGTAAGATAGTAAGAACCGAGGACCATAACCTGCGAAGGAACGGTTACAGCCTTACCGGAAACCGGCTTCAAAAGGTTGTTTGCGGAAAGCATAAGGAATCTCGCCTCTGCCTGCGCCTCGTTTGAAAGCGGAACGTGTACGGGCATCTGGTCGCCGTCGAAGTCTGCGTTGAACGCGGGACATACAAGGGGGTGAAGCTTAATAGCCCTACCCTCAACGAGTATCGGCTCGAATGCCTGAATCGAAAGGCGGTGAAGCGTAGGAGCTCTGTTAAGTAACACGGGGTGCTCCTTGATTACGTATTCAAGAGCGTCCCAAACCTCGGGAGCAACCTTTTCAACCTTTTTCTTTGCGTCCTTTATGGAATTAGCCTTCTGAGTTTCGATAAGTCTTTTCATAACGAAAGGACGGAAAAGCTCAAGCGCCATTTCCTTGGGAAGACCGCACTGATAAATCTTAAGCTCCGGTCCTACAACGATAACCGAACGTCCTGAGTAGTCAACACGCTTACCGAGAAGGTTCTGACGGAAGCGTCCCTGCTTACCGCGGAGCATTTCGGAAAGAGACTTCAAGGGTCTGTTGGAAGCACCGGTAATGGGCTTTCCGCGGCGGCCGTTATCTATAAGCGCGTCAACGAATTCCTGAAGCATTCTCTTTTCGTTTCTTATAATGATGTCGGGAGCGTTCATCTGAATGAAGCGCTTTAGACGGTCGTTTCTGTTAATTACTCGTCTGTAGAGGTCATTAAGGTCGGAGGTAGCAAATCTACCGCCGTCAAGCTGTACCATGGGACGAATATCGGGGGGAAGCACGGGGATCGTGTCAAGAATCATCCACTCGGGACGGTTGCCCGACTTTCTGAACGCTTCAACGACCTCAAGTCTTTTTATAAGCTTTGCCTTCTTCTGCGCAGAAGCGTCAACGAGCTTTTCACGAAGCTCAACCGAGAGCTTATCAAGGTGAAGCTCGCGCAGAAGCTCACGAACGGCCTCAGCACCCATACCTGCTCTGAAATCGTCCTCGTACTTCTCACGTGCGCTCTTATATTCGGCATCGGTGAGAAGCTGCTTTTTCTCAAGAGGAGTGTTACCGGGATCGATAACTATATATCTTGCAAAGTAGAGAACTCTCTCGAGAAGCTTCGGTGATATATCGAGAAGTATAGACATTCTCGAGGGTATTGCTCTGAAATACCAGATGTGAGAAACGGGAGCTGCAAGCTCTATGTTACCCATGCGCTCACGGCGAACCTTCTTCGTGGTTACCTCAACGCCGCACTTCTCGCAAACCTTGCCTTTGAAACGGACTCTTTTATACTTACCGCAAAGACATTCCCAGTCCTTTGACGGACCAAAGATTCTTTCGCAGAAAAGACCGTCTCTCTCAGCTCTTTGAGTACGATAATTTATCGTCTCGGCCTTCGTTACCTCACCGTGTGACCACGAACGAATCATCTCGGATGAGGCAAGACCTATCTTGATAGAATCAAACGCATTTCTTTCCATTTATTTTTATGGGCATCTCCCGCCATATCAGCGGGATATGCTTTTCCCTTCTGTAAAAATTATTCCTCGTCGACGTAGCTGTCGTCTGCAGCAGAATCGTCTTCGTAGCTGTACTCTTCTTCAAATTCGCCGTCGTCCTCGCCGTCGAAATCGTCATCGGAGAACTCACCGTCATCATCGCCCTCGGGCATATCCTGCGCGTCTGCAACCTCGTCAAGACTTGCATAAGCGGGGGTATCGTCCTCGAATACGTTGGAAAGCTCAATCTCTTCACCGTTTTCGTCAAGCACCTTAATGTCAAGGCAGAGAGCCTGTAGCTCTTTTACAAGAACCTTGAAGGATTCGGGAATGCCCGGAGTAGGAATATTCTGACCCTTGAGGATTGCCTCGAATGTCTTAGTACGTCCGGTCATATCGTCCGACTTAACAGTAAGTATTTCCTGAAGCGTGTAAGCTGCGCCGTACGCCTCAAGAGCCCAAACCTCCATCTCTCCGAAACGCTGACCGCCGAACTGCGCTTTACCGCCGAGGGGCTGCTGGGTTACGAGAGAGTAAGGACCTATCGAACGTGCGTGAATCTTATCGTCTACAAGGTGGTGGAGCTTAAGGTAGTACATTATACCAACGGTTACGGGGTTGTCGAAGGGCTCGCCCGTACGTCCGTCGTAAAGAGTTACCTTACCGTCGATAACCTTGAGGTTTTCGGTTTCCATAAGAGCGCGAAGCGCCTCGTCGTTGTCAACTGTCTCCTGCTCGATTCTCTGAAGGTCGCGTTTGCCGTCCTCGCGGATAACTTCCTTGAACACTGCCTTTCCGCGAACACTCTCACCCGGACGGATTTCACGGGTGTAGTTTGCCCTTCTGAGCATTTCGAGAATATCGGTTTCCTTTGCACCGTCGAATACGGGAGTCATAATCTTGATACCAAGCTTCTTACAAGCAATACCAAGGTGTACTTCAAGCACCTGACCGATATTCATACGTGAAGGAACGCCAAGGGGGTTAAGAACTATATCGAGAGGTGTTCCGTCGGCAAGGAAAGGCATATCCTCGGGAGGAAGTATCCTCGAAACGACACCCTTGTTACCGTGACGGCCCGCCATTTTGTCACCGACCGAAATCTTTCTCTTCTGCGCGACGTAAACGTGTACTACCTTGTTTACACCGGGAGCA
The DNA here is from genome assembly GCA_045613205.1 of Eubacteriales bacterium. Lineage (GTDB taxonomy): Bacteria > Bacillota > Clostridia > Oscillospirales > CAG-272 > UBA1740. The sequence continues at coordinate 14,769 of JAZLAO010000008.1, forward strand.
AGATCGTCAGAATTGTTACGGTCGTATATCTTTACGTCAACTACGATACCGTATTCGCCATGGCGCATCTTAAGCGAGGAATCCTTAACCTCACGCGCCTTCTCACCGAAGATTGCGCGAAGAAGTCTTTCCTCGGGCGTAAGCTCGGTTTCACCCTTAGGAGTAACCTTACCTACGAGAATATCGCCTGCGCGAACTTCCGTACCGATTCTTACAATACCGTCGTTATCGAGGTTTTTGAGCATATCCTCGGAAACGTTGGGTATCTCACGCGTGATTTCCTGTACACCAAGCTTGGTGTCACGCGCTTCAATTGTATATTCGTCAATATGAATAGATGTATAAACGTCGTTGCGTACGAGGTTTTCATTAAGAAGAACTGCGTCCTCGTAGTTATAACCCTCCCAGGTCATAAATCCGATAAGAGCATTCTTACCAAGTGAAATCTCTCCGTTTGAGGTTGCAGGTCCGTCTGCAATAACCTGTCCGGCTTCTACTCTTTCGCCATCGAATACGATGGGTCTGTGGCTTACACAGGTGGACTGGTTAGAACGCTTATACTTAACAAGATGATAAACGTCCTTACGGCCGGAATCTGTAAGTATAACGATTTCAGAGCCTGCGGCACGCTCAACTATACCGCCCTCTCTTGCAACGATAACCGCGCCGGAGTCAACCGCAGCCTTGTATTCCATACCGGTTGCAACGATAGGAGAATCGGTGACCATAAGCGGCACTGCCTGCTTCTGCATGTTTGAACCCATGAGCGCACGGGTGTTGTCATCGTTTTCAAGGAATGGGATACATCCGGCAGCAACCGAAACCGCCATCTGAGGACAAGCGTCCATAAGGTCAACCTCGGTGGGCTCAACCTCAATGAACTCGGTCTTATATCTTGCGATAACCTTCTTATTTATGAAGTAACCGTTCTCGTCAAGGGTTTCGTTTGCCTGAGCAACTATGTTATTATCTTCTTCGTCAGCGGTAAGGTAAACGACCTCGTCGGTTACCCGACCGGTAGTCTTATCAACTATTCTGTACGGAGCCTTAAGGAATCCGTAATCGCTTATCTTTGCGTAAGATGCCAGATAGGATATAAGACCGATGTTAGGACCTTCGGGAGTTTCTACGGGACAAATTCTTCCGTAGTGAGTATAGTGAACGTCACGCACCTCGAAGGAAGCTCTGTCTCTTGAAAGACCGCCGGGACCGAGCGCAGAAAGACCACGCTTATGAGTAAGCTCTGCCAAGGGGTTGTTCTGGTCCATGAACTGCGACAAGGGCGACGAGCCGAAGAACTCGCGGATAGCAGTTGCTATCGGGCGGGTGTTCATTATTGTCTCGGGTCTTAAATCGTCGTTATCGTGAACCGACATTCTCTCCTTGATAATCTTGTCCATTCTGGACATACCGATTCTCATCTGGTTCTGAAGAAGCTCTCCGACACATCTGAGACGGCGGTTGCCAAGGTGGTCGATATCGTCGGTTGTTCCGATGCCGTGAATGAGGTTAAAGAGGTAGTTAATAGATGCGAAAATATCCTCTTTAGTCACGTGCTTCGGAGCAAGCGTTGCCATGTTTTCTTTTACGCTCTTCTTAATAAACTCAACTCTTGAATCACCGGAAAGTCCCTCTGCATCAGCATTTTCAACGATTTCAAGAAGAGCGTGAAGGCATACCTTCTCTCCCTCTTTTATGCCGCAATCCGAGAGGTCAAAGCCGAGAACAAGCTCGGGGCGAACGGTATTGTTGCCGAACACCTTGACTTCTCTTCCCGACTCGGTTTTTACAACAACCTCGTTTACAAGGCTGTCCTCAATAGCCATAGCGAGCTCACGGGTAATTGCCGCGCCCTCTTCCGCTACAATTTCTCCGGTCAGCGGATTTACGACGGTAGAAGCAAGGGTAAGACCCTCGATTCTTTTGCCGAGAGAAAGCTTCTTATTATACTTATATCTGCCGACAGGGGCAAGGTCATATCTTTTGGGGTCAAAGAAAAGATTATTAACGAGTATTTCCGCGCTTTCAACAAGCGGAGGCTCACCGGGGCGGAGTCTCTTATATATTTCTTTGAGTGCTTCGTCACGGTAAGATGTTCCGTTTTCTTCAGCAAGAGTAACCGATTCGTCTTTTGCCATAGTGGCAATAAGCATCTCCTCCTCACCGAACATGCGGAGAAGAGCCTCGTTCGAATCCTCACCCGCCTGACAAAGAGCACGGATAAGAATGCTTATCGGAATCTTACGCGTCTTATCTATCTTTACGTAGAACACACCGAAAGCATCAGTCTCATACTCAAGCCACGCACCTCTGTAAGGAATAACGGTCGCACTGAAGTTATGCTTACCCTGCTTGTCAACCTCATCAGCATAATACATTCCGGGAGAACGAACAAGCTGAGAAACTATTACTCTCTCTGCGCCGTTGATAACGAAGGTGCCGTTGTCGGTCATCAGAGGGAAGTCGCCAAGGAATATCTGCGCAGTTTTAAGCTCACCGGTAGCCTTGTTGATAAGGCGTACGCCCACCTTCATGTGGGCATCATAAGTAACAGATCTGTCCTTACACTCCTCTACAGGATATCTGGGAGTAGGATCGATCGTGTAGTCGGTAAACTCGATGGACAGATTTCCGGTATAATCCACGATGGGAGATACGTCGCGGAGAACCTCGTTAAGTCCTTCTCTGAGGAACCACTCGTACGAGTCCTTCTGCACCTCAATAAGATTAGGCATTTCTGTTGCTGCCTCGATCTT
>JAZLAO010000009.1:0-2978 GCA_045613205.1 Eubacteriales bacterium
ACGCCTCCAAAACAAATCCCAACCCTAGCGGTTGGGATTTTTGTTTTGGAGACGCCATCCGATGCGAACTGGGTTTCCGCAGCGCAAAGCGCAAGGAAACCAGTTCACATATCCGCCTTTTTGACCGATGCCCGCTCGCGAGGCATCGTAAAAGGCGAGATATCTTCGCCATAGGCGAATACCTGGGTAAAACCTAGCAAAATCAACCTATTCTATATTTTTATAACTTCGCTATGCGACGGGTGCGGAGTGACGCAAAGCCGAAGCACACAGCTTCGGCTTTCTCTTCCTTTACTATTTCTTTATAAAAACAAGCCACCTCGTCAGTGGCTTATTTTTGTATAAATTCTTTACCATTTATAAGAAAATCAATCGAAACGTTGAAATATTCGGAGAGCTTGCGGAGCATTTGAACGTCCGGGCTTCTTTTGCCGTTTTCATAGTGAGAAAGGGCTTCCCTGCTTATGTTTAAATCGAGGGCAACCTTTAGCTGATTCAGCTGTTTTTGTTTTCTGACTATTTTCAGACCTATCAGCCCCTGATTCTCCTTCATGAAACAAAATCTCCTTTTTTCTAAAAAACTCTTGACTTTATTGTAACAAAATGTTACGATATATATGTTACATTTTGTAACGCAACATGAATCGATGCTTGCGTTTTTCGGTACACAAGCTTCGGTTTTCTCACTTTTTTGAAATTCGGATTTTAGCGAAAATAAAAAGATGCCAATCGGGGTTTTCGGCAAGGGAGCAGAAGTGAACCTTTACCTTGCCTATTTGGGATATATTTGAGATTTTTTATCGCAAATATATCCCCGTTTTTTATTCATTTATCGTTTTTTCAATCATTCCGTCAAGCAGTCTGCCAGTTCGTTTTACCATGATTTCAGGATCCTCTTTCATACCTTGGCTTACCCAATTCATCAGCGTTGCGGTCAGCACGTGGGAGCAGATCCGGGCGGTGAAGAGTCTTTCGTCCTCGTCAAGCGATTTGTCGCCCAGCTTATCGTCGATTACCGCGATAACCATACGCTCCGCGGTTTTATTGACGTAATGCTCCAGGTTCTCCTGCTCCAGGGTTTGAAAGATCTTTTTTATGTAGGTCTTGCGTTCAAGCGCAAAATAATAGATATGAAGGTAGCCTGTTTTCCAGTTTTCGTAGTTGATATAGTCCTTACTGACCTCGTGTAGCTGCGCCTCAAGCCCCCATATCATCAATTCGTAAATATTATCAAAGTGATAATAAAATGTCATACGGTTCAAACCGCATCTTGCCGTAATATCGGTTATGGTTATTTTATTGAAGGGCTTTTCTTCGATCAATTCTCCGAATGCTTGCAGGAGCGCCTTTTTTGCTAATTTTGACATGAGTTTTCTCCCCTGGTATTGTGTTGCTTCTTGTATATTGTATCACAAGATCTCTTAAAAATCAATCATTTAGTGCAAAATGATAAAAATATTATCAATGATAAAATTTTGATTATTGCGAAATCGGTTTTTGTGTGATATATTGTAAACGGACGGCAGGCGGCCGTACAATTATGACTAATGAAAGGAAATAACTACTATGAAAAAACGTTTTATCGGTATTTTTCTATTATTTGCGATCACGTTATCTGCCATTTCATTTACATCTTGCTCAAACGCAAAACCCGAAGAGGGCAGCGTAACGCGAATGACAGTGGACATCAACCCCAGCGTTGAATTTATGATCGACGATCAGAACAAAATCGTATCCGTTACAGCGCTCAACGATGACGGAAGCATTCTCATCGTTGGAGAAGCATTTGTGGGAAAGACTCCTGAGGAAGCCGTTGAAATGATGGTAACGCTTGCGTCTGATACAGGATATCTTGTACAAGGCAATGCAGAGGCTTCCGAAAACACCGTGAAGATCTCGGTTTCGGGTGATTCCAAATATGCAGAGCAGCTTAAAAAGGATATCACCGAAAAAGCTAATGATACATTGAAGGCACTTAATATTAACGGAACGGTTGAAAAAGTAGAGGCACTTAAGATAGACGCGCTTCGTCAGATGGCTCTTTCCACCTCGCTGTATACCGAGGAAGAGATAAGTACTATGGATGAGGATCAGCTCTACAAGGTCATTTCCGCCGGCCGTATAGAAACCGCGCTTCTTTTGACCGAAGAAATGAGAAGCGCATATTATTCTGCCAAGGAATACAAGATCTCGTTTGCGGAGAGAGAGGAAACCGCAAGAATTATAAAAGAGTTGGGCGGACTCTACAATTTGACACATACCGCGTACAAAACCGCGCTTGACGTTTACAGCACTGCAATTACCGAGCTTGATAATTTCCGCTACGAAATGCTCGTTTCTCCTGAATCTGAGTATCAAAAATCGCTGACCGAGCTTCGCGAGGCAAAGATCGAACTTTTGAAGCAAAAGAACTACACCGCATCTTTGAATGTGAACGGCGAGGAATATGCTTCCGCAACCGTAACGCTTCAGTTGACCGAAGAAAATTACAACAAAATGCTTGCGGCATACGAGAAGATCGGCACCGAGCTTAACACCGCGCTTGAAGCACTTATTGCAAAGCTCAGACAAGCAGAAAGCGAGCTTACCGAGCTTGAGGATACCTTGTTTGATGAAAATATTGAAGCAAAGCTTCAGGAAAATGCCGCCGAGATTGAGGCGAGCTTGAATGCTGCAAAGGACGGGTTCTTTGCGGAATTTGAAAGCGCTCACGCTGAGGATATCGCAGCCATTGAAGAAACTCTCTTGGCAAAGAAGCAACAGTTGAAATCCGAAATTGAAGCCGAAAAGTAATTCATTAAAAAATTCTTGTTTTAGTTGGCATCTTTTTTGTCAACACGCCTCCAAAACAAATCCCAACCCTAGCGGTTGGGATTTTTGTTTTGGAGACGCCATCCGATGCGAACTGGGTTTCCGCAGCGCAAAGCGCAAGGAAACCAGTTCACATATCCGCCTTTTTGACCGATGCCCGCTCGCGA
>JAZLAO010000010.1:0-3729 GCA_045613205.1 Eubacteriales bacterium
GACTCTGTCGCCTTTATCCCATTGTTTCCGAAAGCTTCTTACCGCCGACAAGGTGGAAGTGAAGATGCTTTACAGACTGACAGCCGTCCTCGCCTACGTTTTCATGCGCAAGAGCGCATTTCATGACCGCAGGTCATTTCAAGATTGCTTCGCAATCATTTCATGCATTCGCGAGCGAATGCATTTCATCGGCGACTTTGTCGCCTTTATCCCATTGTTTCCGAAAGCTTCTTACCGCCGACAAGGTGGAAGTGAAGATGCTTTACAGACTGACAGCCGTCCTCGCCTACGTTGGTAATGACGCGGTAGCCGTTCGTAAGGCCTGCCGATGCGGCAATTTTCGGGATAACCGAGAATATGTGAGCGACGAGTGAGGAATTTTCCTCGGTTACCTCGTCAGCCGACGCAACGTGGGTTTTCGGAACGATAAGGCAGTGCACAGGCGCCTGGGGATTTATGTCGGCAAATGCGTAGCACACCTCGTCCTCATAAAGCTTCTTTGAGGGAATCTCCCCGTTTATTATAGCGCAAAATAAGCAATCCATAATTTTCTCCATCATATTTTTGTTATAGCCGAAGAGAGCCGAACTCACAAGTCTTGCGGCGACAAATTTTAGTGTCTTTCGTCGCACCGACTCTTGTAAAGTCATACTTTACTGCGACTCGTTACGCCAAAATCCATCAAAAATTCGTTAGCCGGAAGATGCTACGCAGTTTTGAAATAATAGTTTTTTTCATATTCGAGCTGAATTTTTAGAGAAATATGCGGAATTTCCAGAAAAATTTAGCGATGAAGATGGGAAAATATATATTTCAAAACCTTATGAGTTCGGCTCTCTTCGGCTATACCAACCTACACTATTATCTTATGCAAAACGCACTTTTCTGCCCCGCATTCTTGCGCAAAAGAAAGGCGAAAGACGGCTCACATCAAAACAAAAAGCAGCCCTTCGACCATAGGAAGAAAAGCTGCCTAAACTATTTTGAATTCTTATCAATAGTTTGTGAGCATATTTTCGGTTATCGGAATATTTACGTCACGTGTAACTCCAGAATTGTCGGTTATATTTACCGTAACCGCGCTTCCTACTCTTGCATAAAGCATACTGTCAACGACGTGGAAAATGCGTGTGACCTCGTGCTTTACACCGTCAACGGTTATGGAATTTATAACGTAGCCGACCTCAAGATACTCTGCAGCGGCAGAATCTTTTGAAAATTCCGTTATCACAACCTCCTCGAGCCTTCGAATCTTTCCTGTCTCAAGGTCGTAGTCGGTAGAATATTTCTTTACTCCGACAGTGATACCGAGCATACATCTTTTAATAGTTCCGTCAGAATAGTGTATGGCGTTATCAGCGATAGCCTGCGCCACGTTCGACGGTATGGCATATCCGATATTGTCTACCGAGGTGCTCGAGCTTTTAGCGTTTACTATACCGATAAGCTCGCCCGAGTCGTTAAAAAGTCCTCCGCCCGAGTTTCCGCTGTTTACTGCCGCATCGGTACGCATTACGCGAAGCTTGACTGTATTCGCGCCAAACTGTATTTGTATGTTTTCACTGTCAACGTTTATAGTTCCGACCGTTGCGGAAAGTCCACCGCCGCCGGGATTTCCTACAGCTATTGCAGTGTCAAGTATAGTGACGCTGTCGGAATCTGCTACGTCTGCCGCGCGCGCATTGCTCTTCATAAGAACTTCGCTTGCCGTAACCTTAAGAACGGCTATATCGTAATTCATAGAGCCGCCGACGTAGGTTGCCGGTATAGCGTAGGTCTTTTCCTCTGAGGTCATATTCTCCATGCCGTAAAGATAGAGATTTATCTTTTTGCTTATTCCGTCTGTTGCAGTGGAATTTTCATTGTAAACGACGTGGTAGTTGGTGATAACGTAGGCATCTCCATTTTCCTTGTCAAGCTTATAGATAACGCCCGAGCCGGCCGAAGCAGTTTCCTTTGTTCCGGCATATGCACCGCTGAAGGTATACTGCGGCTCGTCAAACGCACATATAATACTGACCGAGGAAAGCACCGCCTTACTTGCCGCAAGAAGATTTTTGCTGTGACTCGAATTGATGGTTATATTGTCATAGTTTGGGCCGCCCTCAACGTTTATAACCGTGTCACCCGACGAACCTGAAAGCGAGCCCGAAGAATCAAGACCCAAATCAAGAAGCAGGCAGGAGGAAAGCGAGCCCACCGACACACAGATTAAAAGCATGAGAGCAAGAATTTTCTTTTTCATAAATTATTCTCCGGAATATAAAGAAAGGTAATTGCTTTTATTTTACACCTATTTTGTTGCGCGTGTGTTAATAAAAACAAAATATAATTTAACTTTTATTGTTTTTGAAATACTGATAGAGTCTGCACTCTATCATTCCGTTATAAAGCTTACGCACCTTGTCGGCGCGCTTGCCGTAAAGTCTTTCAAAATAGGGGTGTGAGGTTATGATATACACCTGCCAGGGAGCAAGCGAGCGAAAATGGACGCCCATCGTGCGATAAAGCTCCTCGACCTCTCTTTCGGTGCCCATTCTCTCTCCGTACGGGGGATTCGTAACTATAGTCGCGCGCCTGCCGGGTGCGGAAATTTTTCTGCAGTCGGTGTGAAAAACCTTTATCATATCGGCAACACCCGCTGCCTTTGCGTTCCTCTCGGTGAGAGCGACAGACGGCGAGGCAATATCCGAGGCATAAACCTCGAATTTTGTCGGATGCCCACCGTCGCGAGCCTCCTCACGCGCGGATTTCCATATTGACCTATCAATAAAGGGGAATGCTTCAGCCGCAAAAGAACGCGACACGCCGGGGGCAATACCGCGCATTTTCATTGCCGCCTCTATTGCGATAGTTCCGCTTCCGCACATCGGGTCCCAGAGAAGAACCTCCTCGCGCGGACGGGATATGGCGGCAATTGCCGCGGCAAGAGTTTCACGAATAGGCGCGCCGTTCGATTCCTTGCGGTAGCCGCGCTTGTGAAGCGGAATACCCGAGGTGTCTATCATGAGGGTTGCCTCGTCGTTAAGAATGAAAAACTCTATCTGGTATTTAACACCTGTTTCAGCAAAGAAAGTTATGCCGTATTTTTCGGTCATTTTTCTGACGACAGCCTTTTTGATTATAGCCTGGCAGTCGGGAATGGAAAAGAGCTTTGACCTTATGGAATGTCCCTTTACGGGAAAGGCGTCGTCGCGCCCGATAAAATCACCCCAGGGGAGAGCACGCACGCCCTCGAAAAGCTCCTCAAAGCTTTCTGCGCGGAATGAGCCGAGCTTTATATAAACGCGCTCGGCATAACGCAAAAATATATTTGAGAGCGCAACTGCCTCAGGGTCGCCCGCAAAGGTTACTCTGCCGTCGATGGTGGAGATTCGCTCGTATCCGAGCTCGTCAATCTCCTCGCCGAGAAGATGCTCAAGTCCGAAAAGGCAGGTAGCAACAAGCTGTAATTTCATCTTTAATTCCTTTTCCAAAGTCGAAATTCAGGACTGCCCCGCTCAAAAAAGCGAGACAGCCCCGAGCTGATAAATTTTTTATTTTTTCACAAATACCGTCAGTCCGGTATATATCCCTCGAATATAATGCCCGAAAAGCCGTTCTTATAAGCCTCGGTCTCCTCCTCGCGCGAACGGACCGTCCACGCAATCATAGGAGTCTTGAATATAAATCTTATAAGAGGCAGGGGGAAGAGTCTGTGAGTTTTATGATTGGCGGCTATAAAGGACG
>JAZLAO010000011.1:0-8864 GCA_045613205.1 Eubacteriales bacterium
GAACATGGCTTCAGAAAGAGAATGGCGACCGCTAACGGCAGAAAAGTTCTTAAGAGAAGACGCGCCAAGGGAAGAGCTAAGCTCACCTATTGATTGTGTCACGCACAGTGACTGTCACGCAATGTGACCCACAAAACCTCCGATAAAACGCGCTCGACTGTGCATTTTTATCGGGGTTTTTGTTTAATATGAATTTTTGTTTTTAAAGGGGTGATTTTTATAAAATTCAAAGCAATATGTGAAAATCATCTTTACCACAAGGCGTATTCAAAAGGAAAGAAAGCTATCACGGGTACCGTTGCGGTATACGTTCTGCCTGACTATGCGGCAGGGCGGCTTGCAAAATCGCACCCCGAAAAAAAGGTCGTTAACCGAATAGGTCTTACGACGTCGACAAAACTCGGAGGAGCCGTTATCAGATCAAGATGCAGACGCATTTTGCGCGAAGGGCTAAGAGCAATTGAGAAAAAGAAGGAACTTAAAGTCGGATTCCTTATAGTCATCGCGGCGCGCAGCTCGGCTATCTCCAAAAAAAGCTGTGACATCGAGAGAGATCTCGATTTCGCATTCAAAAAGCTCGGTATGTATCAATGAAACACGTAATGATATGGCTTATAAGCCTATACCGAAAATGCATTTCTCCACTAAAACCGCCCTGTTGCAGATTTACACCAACCTGCTCAGCCTATGCGCTTGAAGCGTTTAAGAAACGTGGCTTTTTCGTTGGTTTGATTCTCACGGTGGGAAGAATATGCCGTTGCAACCCTTTCTTCAAGGGCGGCTACGACCCCGTTCCCGAGAGAGGACTAAGAAACCCGAAAACAAATGGGACATCGGAAAATGCAAATACTACCGACAAAACAAAAGAAAAGGATATATCTTATGACGAAGACTAAAAACGGAGGCGCGCGCAGATTTTTATCTCTTGCGCTCGTACTCTTGACGCTTATTGCGCTGGTATTTTCCCTCTCTGCGTGCTCGGACGAACCTGAAAAGCTCGCGCCAAAGGCAGAAACGGAATCAAAAGCTGATTTTGTTGCACGCATTATTGCAGCAAATGAAAATTACAAGCTTCGCTTCGCTGCAGCAGTTCGCGGCTATGACATCACCGCAGAAGATTTCGAAGACAGCGAAGAGGATAAGGGCGCAAATACAGAATATGGAAAGAAAATTTTGAAGGAAGCCTTCGATTCCGCAAGATTTGATAACGAAACCGACAAGGCAACCTTTCAAACCTACATGGATTCACTCTCCGCGGAAACGATGAAGGACGTCGTTAACTCTGAAAAATTCAAAACCGCCTATGATCTTGATCATAAAAACGGTTTTCCCGCTATACTTCTCGTATGGATAGGAAAATTCCTCGGACTTCTTACTAAGCTTGTAGGCAACTACTACGTTATATCCATAATTATTTTCGCTGTTATCGTAGAATTGCTTATGCTCCCCGTATCGATTAAGCAACAGAAAAACTCGATAGGAATGGCAAAGCTTCGCCCTCAGATTGCGAGAATCGAAAAGAAATACGCAGGACGCACCGACCAAGTTACCCAGAGAAAGAAACAGGAAGAGATAATGGAGCTTCAGCAGAAATCGGGCTACAGCCCCTTTTCCGGATGCTTACCTCTCCTCCTTCAGCTTATTATAGTCGGTTTTGTTCTTTATCCTATAATTCAGAACCCCCTTCGCTACGTGCTTGACGAATCAACAGGATTCTCTTCGGCACTTATGTCTTACGCAACCTCCCCCAAGGCTGCAGGCGGTCTGGGTCTTTCGATAAGCGGCGGAAACGTGATGGAGCTTCTCGCATCACTTACGAAAGAAAATATACAGGGCATCACAGACTTTTCACTTATCGCAAACGGCGGTGACATTCTTGCCGAATACAACGGACTTACGATTCCCGATTTCACAGCGTTCGGCATCAATCTCGGCCGTCTTCCCTCCTTTACCAGTATTCTCATTCTTGTTCCCCTCTTCAACGTAGTTGGTCAGTGGGCTTCAATGTTCCTTACAAGAAAATGGACCGGCATGGGATACAACCAGATGGGAACGCAGGACAGTCAGGATAAATTCTCGCTTAAGCTTATGGACATCGTCCCCTTGCTTATGACGGTGTTTATTCTCTTCAAGGTTCCCGCAATGATTGGTGTTTATTGGTTCTTCCGTTCTCTTATTTCTCTTGGCAAGCAGTTCATTATGAAAACGGTATACCCCGTTCCGAAATACACTGCCGAGGAGCTTCGCGAGATAGAAAAGGCGGAAAAAGAGCGTCAAAAGGCACAGAAAGCGGCTCTTAAGCAGCAGCCTAAATACCGTTCTCTTCACTATATCGACGAGGACGATTACGATGAGCTTCCCACGTTAAAAGAGAATAATAAGGGCGGAGCAAAAAAGCTTGACGCATCAAACGCTCCCGAAATCAAAGACTGACAGAGAGAAAGGTTCACAATATAAAATGATTAAGGAAATAACAGCACAAGGTAAAGACATAATAGAAGCGAAAGAAAACGCGAGAGCAGCTCTCGGAGTTGGTCCTCTCGATGACGTTAACTTTGAGATAATCCACGCAGGAAGCAAGGGTATCTTCGGAATTATCGGTGTGAAGCCTGCCAAGGTAAGAGCTTATATAGAGCTTCCCGACGCTGAGGAAAGACACCGCAGAAAGTCCGAAAAGCCTCGCCGCGAAAACAAGGGCGATGCTGAAAAACCTGCAGATAACGGCAATGCAAATAGCAATAAAAAGAAAAAGAATAAGGGCAATCATAAGAAAAAGGACGACGCGCCCAAGCAGGAAAAGAAGCAGAACAGCGTAGTAATCCCCGAGGTAGAGCTTAAGCTTGAGCCTAAAATAGTAGGCGAAGGCGAGGATATGTCGTTTGATTTCGTTAAGACTGTAATCTCGGATATCGGACTTTCCGCTGAGGCATCTCTTTACACCTGCGAGGACGGCACGAGAAGAATTATCATTGCAGGTGACGACGCTTCCACTCTTATCGGTCACCACGGTGACACTCTCGATGCCCTTCAGTATCTTGCAAATCTTGCATCCGCAAGAAAGAATATAAACGGTGAGCGTGATAAGAGCCGCGTTACCATCGATATTGAGGGATACCGTGCAAAGAGAGAGGAAACCCTCCGCGCGCTTGCGCGCCGTATGGCAGCAAAGGCTATCCGTAACAAGAGAAGCGTTATGCTCGAGCCTATGAGCGCATACGAGAGAAGAATTATTCACTCCGAAATTCAGAACATTGAGGGTGTTTCTACAAACTCGATAGGCTCTGACAACAACAGAAAGATAGTAATATTCCTCACCGACAAGAAGCCCGAGGGAATATTCGAAAATGACAATGCGGAAAACGAAGCAACCGAAGTTATGACCGAAGAGGTCGCAACCGAGGAAGCAGCAACCGAAAACGCTGAAGTTAATGAATAATTACGCTGACACAATAGGGGCAGTTTCTCCCCCACCCGGCAAGGGTGGAGTAGCGATTATCCGCATATCAGGACTGGATGCCCTCTCCGTCGCAGCATCTGTCTTCCGCCCCGCGTCAAAAAAGGATTTCTGCGAAGCAACCCCCAGAATGCAGACACGCGGTGATATATACTACGGCGGTGATATGATAGACGACGGAATGGCAACCTACTTTAAGGCTCCGAATTCCTACACGGGTGAGGACACGGTCGAAATTGCCTGTCATGGCGGTGCACTCGTCACACGCGCTGTGCTGGAGGCGGTAATTGCAGCCGGAGCTCGCATTGCAAAAGCCGGTGAATTTACCCGACGCGCCTTTATAAACGGAAAAATATCTCTTACCGAAGCTGAGGCAATCGGGAATCTTCTAGAGGCCGAAAGTATTGAGCAGGTAAAGCTGTCAGCAGGAAAATCCCGCGAACTCCTTGCGGGAAGAATAGCCGAGATAAGAAAAGCTCTCACCTCCGTACTTTCTTCGATTTACGCAAGAATAGATTATCCCGACGAGGACCTCGGCGACTTCACAGATGAGGAAACGGTAAAAATTCTTAAGGACACAAAGAAAAAAGTTGAGCTTCTCCGTTCCACCTACCAAACGGGAAAGGCGATAAACGAGGGAATCTCAACAGTCATCTGCGGAAAGCCTAACGTCGGAAAAAGCTCAATATACAATCTCCTGCTTGGCCGCGATGCCGCAATAGTCACAGATATCGAGGGTACTACCCGTGACGTTTTATCCGAAAAAATATCGCTTGGCAGAGTTATGCTCAACCTTGCCGACACGGCAGGTGTCAGAAGCAACACGCAAGACCTTATCGAAAAAATAGGCATCGACAGAAGCTACGAGAGAATCTCTGAGTCAGAGCTTATACTCGCGGTTTTCGACCTTTCTCGCGATTTCGATGCGGCTGACGGTGAGCTTATAGCAAAAATCAAAGAATCCTCTGCCGCTAAAATTGCCCTGCTTAACAAATCCGACCTTGATGCAAAATTCGACGCAAACATGCTCGACGGAATTTTTGACCTGACGCTTAAAATTTCTGCCGACAAGGGTGCTGAGGAAGCGATAGCCACTCTTGCCCGCGCGGTTGATTCAATGTTCACAGACGAGAAAATTTCGGTCGGTAACGAGGCAATTATTGCATCCGCAAGACAAAATGCCGAACTTACCCGCGCACTCGAATTGCTTGACTCGGCTATTTCCGCCTACGAGCTTGGAATTTCAACCGATGCGGCATCGTCAGACGTTGAGCTTGCGCTCGGTGCTATCGCGGAGCTTGACGGTAAAGCGATATCCGAAGAGGTCGTTGCAGACATATTCTCAAAATTTTGTGTAGGTAAATAAATATGGAAACAAAACGTTTTACAAAGAACGATAACGGCTTTATCTGCAAAAATTGCGGCAAAGAGGTCCTGCCACTCGGCTATACATCGCGAAACCACTGCCCCTTTTGCCTCTGTTCCCTCCACGTTGATATAAACCCGGGTGACAGAGCGAACGAGTGCGGCGGTATCCTCCGCCCGATAAAAGCCGAGCCCGACACAAAGCGCGGCTATATAATAATACACAAATGCGACAGATGCGGTGCTGTCGTCCGCAACAAAGCCGCCCACGAAGCCAAAACCCAACCTGACGATATGAACTTGATTATCAAGCTCACTGCCGGAATTAACTAAATAAAGCTAAAGGCTAGCTCTCGTTTTTCGAGCTAGCCTCTTTTATTTTGATGACAAAAGAACAACCAACCGAAAATTCGGTTGGTTGCAAAATTTTACCGTTTAAAACTCAGGCTCGTAGGACTGCTCGAAAGGATGCCAAACGGCACGGCGCACCTCGATATCCTTGATTGCAAGCTTGGTGCAATAGGGTGAAAACCCGACGTGACCGCCGCTTATGTAATTCGGGTCAATAAGCTCGGCTACCATAACGTCGTCAGCATAAAGGAAGCTATGCCCCTCAATTATACCCGTAGTAACTCTTATCTCTTCTCCGGGAGTGTAGTTATATGCCCCGGTAAGAGAACGAAGCCCTGTTTCGGGCGAACGCTCGATGCCGCTTTTGTGCTCGTACCAGCCGTTAAATCCAACGACGTATGCATTGCCGAGATAGTCAATTTCTTCATCCCAGTGAGCTGCGAATACCGCATTGAGGTCGCGTGTTGCGGGAAGAACGGTTTTCATAGTAAAGCTGAATATAACGTCGTGGTCATAGGACTCACGGCTGAAAAGTATACCGCCGAAGTTTCCTTTTTCCGCGCCGATAAGCCATCCGTCCTGATAGCTCCAGTCACCCCTCATTACCTGCCAATCGCGCTCCCAATTTTCATCGGGCTTTGACGACAGAACAATCGGGCACTCGTCAAGCTTCACGAGCTTGCCGAGAAGATGTAATTCCTTCATTTTGTTATCTCCTAAACCTCTTATTATTTAAAAGACGGATATTCGGAAAGCGAGCGCTCGGTCGTAGCCTCGGTAATGTGAGCACCCGTGTAACCGTTATCGTGAAGATATTTACATGTCCAGAGGATGCGCTCTTCGAAATCTGCAAGGTAAAGTCTATAATCGGGATAAAAATATTGCTCGTGTATCATCACCGAAACAAATCCACCACGATGGGGATCGGATACAGCGCTAATTACGCTCTCTTTGACCTCATCTAAAGTTCCGGTATTCAAAACACTGTCAATCTTTGCAAAAACAATATCCTCTTCCGTATCCACCCAGAAATCCCTCGCGCCAATGTGCAACAAAAGGTCAGTGTCTGCATTGGTATAATAAGAAACCAAGGGTTTGCCATTATCTGTCAGCTTAAAATATCCGGTAAATGAACGGAAGCCGAGAGAGCGCAAAGCGCGGCAACACTCAAGATTTGCCGAGCCGAAATGAGTCGTCGTGGAGTTTGAAATGCACTCAGCGCCTGCAAAGCGGATTATCTCGCGGCACACGGCAATGCAATCTCGTATTATCGCCTCACCGCTTGAGAATTCATACGGTCTTCCCGGGTACTCGGATGCCGAGTGAAATGCGAGCTTCAGCCAATCGGAATTAGCTTTAAACTCCTCTTTGTAACGGTCGGTCATCATTGAAAGGTCGAAATATTTATGCTCACCCGAAAAGCGTGCGCGCGCCGCGTCGTCAAATGAATAAAAGAGGTTCAAGTGAACCTTCGCACCGTAAAGGTCGTGCGCCTTTTTATAAACCGCAAGATACGGATGCTCGAAAATCGAAGAATAATTATTCTCCGTCAGCTCCTGCAAGAATATAATATTATCGTCAGAGGAGAGTCGGAATTTACGCTCATCGCCTAGCGGCATTCGAAAAAGCGTTATACGCGCCTCTTCTTTTTCAGTTCTGTTTTCGGCAACTACGGTGTTTCTGTAGCCGGAAAGGGGAATCGTTGCGGTATAAGTTCCCTCCCCGTCTGTTTCAACAGCGGAAACTGAATTTATGTATACATCGCACCCGTGCCCGGCTTTCACGGTTATCGGAAGCAACAAAGCATCTCCTTCAAGAGTACCGTCATTACAGTTAACACAGTCACCGTCAATAAAATTGACAAATCCAAACTTGGAATTCTCAAAAAACCAATCGCGCATAATACTTTCCCTTTTTCAAAAGAATACGTTTTTTGCAAATATAAGTTTACTTAAATTTCAAAATCAAGAATATAGTTACCGCAACAGCAAGAGTCGCAGCACCGATTATAAGCATAATTACCGACTGCTTGTTGAATTTAGCTTCCATTTTTCCCTCTATCAGCTTAGCTCGCTTCATAGCAATTGACACGGGCTTATAGATAAGCATTGCGATAGCCGCATTCATAAGCGCCTTTGCGAAGTTAAACGGCAAAAGCAGAGTTGGCAGAAGGTCAAGCACAACCTCCCTCGGAACCTTCATATAAATCGGGGTTACCAGTATATTCATAACCATCATAAGCACCGTAGTTGCAAGCACTGTAGCATAAAGACCTACTATGGCACCGTTAAAGCTTCTTTTGTATTTATATATGACCGAAGCTGTAAAAGAGAAGCAAGCCGACGACGCAAAATTCATCAAAAATCCCCAAAATCCCGTGCTGCTTATGGTTATGAACTCTATAAGCGCGGGAATGAGCGACATAATAACCGCGGCAGCAGGGCCGTATATGAATGCGGCAATGGTAAGAACGGCATCCTTTGCATCAAAGGTTAGAAACTCGACGGGTATTCGGAAAACAAATGTAACTCCGTATGCAAGGGCCGCAAACATCGCCATTCCGACAATTCTTTTTGTATCAAACGAAAAGCGTTTTTTATTCTGATTATCCATAAAGCCTCCAAAATATTTCGGTTAGTAGAAATTGTCGAAGCTGGGCAAAGCAAGCGAGGAAAATGAAGCCGTATACAAATACGGTGATTTGACCAAGCCGACGCTTTAACACAGCCTCGGCGAATTTGTACAACCAAAAAAAGAAAATCCCCGCACACAAGCGAGGATTACGTTTTGACTCTGTATGTACTCATATACAATTTATGCGACACGGGTGCCGTCATATGTATATAGGTATATACAAAGCACATTGTTTTTCTCATCCGGACTATACCGTCGGTCGAGGAATTTCACCCCGTCGGGAGAGGACGCGCCCCTCTTCGCAGACTTTACTGCCGGTATGGATTTTCACCAATCCCCAAAAAATGTGATTTGTTTTTGAGTTATATTGCCCGATGCAATTTTGCATCGGGCAATAGTTAGTTTTAGGTTGTTATTCTTATATTAAGAATTAGCCAAGAATCTCAGCAACAACGCCCGAACCAACAGTACGTCCACCCTCACGGATAGCGAAACGAAGACCCTTCTCACAAGCGATAGGAGTGATGAGCTCAACGTTCATATCTACGTTATCGCCGGGACGGCACATTTCAACATCAGCGGGAAGGTTGATGATACCGGTAACGTCGGTTGTTCTGAAATAGAACTGAGGTCTGTAACCGGAGAAGAAGGGCTTAGAACGGCCGCCTTCCTTTTCGGTAAGAACGTAAACCTGACCAACGAACTTGGTGTGGGGAGTGATTGAACCGGGCTTTGCAAGAACCTGACCTCTTTCGATCTCGTTCTTCTGGATACCACGGAGAAGAAGACCAACGTTATCGCCTGCTTCTGCGCTGTCCATGAGCTTGTGGAACATCTCGATACCGGTTACAACAGTCTGCTTAGACTCGTCGGAAAGACCAACGATTTCAACAACGTCTGCCATCTTGATAGTACCGCGCCCTACACGACCTGTAGCAACTGTACCACGTCCGGAGATTGAGAATACGTCCTCGACAGGCATAAGGAAGGGGAGATCAGCCTTTCTGTCGGGAGTAGGAATGTAGGAGTCAACAGCATCCATGAGTTCCTTAATGCAAGC
>JAZLAO010000012.1:0-2540 GCA_045613205.1 Eubacteriales bacterium
ATTATTGCAACCGCAAAGATTATCGAGATAACCACGATCATCGGATACTTTAAGAGGATTGCCGCGAACGCAAGTCCTGTGCCTGCCGTTCCGATTTTCACACCGAATGCCAGCATCGTAAGAAGCGTCTGATGCGATTCCTTAGGCGTTTTCATAAACAGAACGTCCTGTATGTAAAGTCTGAACGGATCTCTTGCAAAAAGAATTATCGTATAGCCCACCGCCATTACTATGATTTTAGTAATTATCTCGGGCATCAGCGAGCCGAACAGAATAAAACCGATTGCCGAGGCAAGCAGAACCGCGAGCACGACGCCCATTTTCATCTGATACCTTGCATATAGCTTTGCAAAAAGCAGATTTGATAATACTCTTATGATACGCGAAACCAAAATAATGCCTCCGAGTATCAACGAGGTTGTATCAACGTCAAAATCAAGAAGGAACTCTTGCTGCATAAACAGCTTGCCCTCGCTTTGACCCGCGTTTACAAGCATATAAAAAATCGAATATGCGACAATGATGAGTATAACCGTCGTGTCGAAGCCCACTTTTACGCGCTCTTTCTTGCTTTTCTTATAGGAAATCTTATTGTAAGCCGAAGAGTCCTTCAAAAGAAGAGAAAGCACAAATCCCGTAAGGCAGGTCGCAATGCAACCGAACATCGGCAGATAGTGATTAAGGTTAAACATATAGCTTGCCACGAAGGCGATAAGCATTGTAATCACCGAATAAACGGTATTTGCCGAGGTACGAATGCGAACGAAATCCTCACGCGCGTCGATTAGGTCGAGATTGTTTTCGAGCGCAACTACGGAGGCTTCCTTGAAAATCAAAGCAATGTCATGAAAAATTCTTCCAAGCAATACCAGAAAGTAAGTGTTACCAAATGTTATAAAAACAGACGACATGAGTAAGAAGAATGCGCCCGTCCTTATAGATGCGGTGTTTCCGATTTTCTTTATGACGAAAAGGACCGGAAACTGCAATGCTATGCAGACCAGCTGCGAAATAGAATTGAGCGATACTATTTGAGCGGGAGAAAAATTTTTTACCACCGTCAAAAACAGAGTATCTATCGCGATATAAAACAGAAGGTCGCCCGTGAAGCCCGAATACCACGGAAACACCTTCGCATATCTTTTTATGCTTTTATCCAACTTTTTTTGCCTCTTTTTCTTTATTTCCTATTGATTATATCACAGTTTACGTGTATAATCAAATATATATATAATGATAAAGATATATGGTTTTTACTATAAGTGAGGTATTAATGGAAACTGTTGCAAAATATGCGTACACGGTTTATAAAAAGGGCAGCTTTACACGGGCGGCGAAGGAGCTTTACATATCGCAGCCATCGCTCAGCGCGGCAATTTCAAGGCTGGAATCCGAGCTTGGATTCCGCATATTCGACCGCGCGACAATTCCCTGCTCCCTTACCGCGGAGGGAAGAATTTATATTGAGAGCCTTGAGGAAATTCTTGAGAGCGAAAACAACATGAGAAAAAGGATAAAGGAAATTTCGGACACCGATAACGGCTCACTCGTTATCGGCGGCTCAAGCCACGCGTCCTATCTCATTCTATCGGAAATTTGCGCCGAGTTTTATAAAAATTATCCAACAATAAATATGACACTTGATATCGGAAACGTGGGAACGCCTCAGGTGCTGTTTGAAAAACTGGATAACAAGGAGATTGACGTCTTAGTAACCTACAGCAATGACGCTTCAAAATACATCGTCGAGCCGATACTCGAGGAGCGCTTAGTCATCGCAATGAGCAGAAAAATGGCAGGAGCCGAAAAATTTCAACACCTTGCGCTGACAAGAGACGAAATACTGACGAAAAATTATTCCCCCGAGCGTGAAATAGAAGACGCCTCTATATTCTCGGATTTTGAGTTTTTGGAGTTTGGCCGAAGCACCGACACCTCTCGTCGAATGGCTAAGCTCCTCGAGAGCTACAAGCCCTCTCGCTACAAAATAGAAAACGCCCGTCACAGCGAGATGCATTACAATCTTATGTGCGCAGGTGTTGGGGCGGTCGTTACTACGTCCTCAACCATTGCGCAAAAGAATTACGACGAGGATATACTTTTCTTTGTGCCAATGAGTGAGGAATCCTATCGCAAAATTTATCTCACCTACAATTTCACCTCTAAGGATAACCCTATAATCAAAAATTTTGTAAGGGTGGCGAAGGAGCTTTATGCTTCCCGAGGATAAAAAGCTACACGCCCCGTCCTTTGCATTAATTGCCGGAAGATATAGTCTGAAAAAAGGTAAGGGGCTGTCTCATTAGGTTATAATTGTATTTAGTTTATTTTAGTTTATCGTTTGATGGGGAATGACCGAAATATTTTACGTAGTTTCTGTAAAACGACGTATAATCGGTAAATCCGCATTCATCAAATACTTTCGAAGGCTTTTCACCGAGAGCGAGTTGCTTTTGCGCTTCCAAAAGTCTTTTTTCGGTCAGATATCTTTTGGGGCTGTTGTGAAGCTCCTTTTTAAATAATTTGAAAAGATAACTGTC
>JAZLAO010000013.1:0-1649 GCA_045613205.1 Eubacteriales bacterium
CCTTTGGCCGCTCGGGAATTCCCCCATAGAGTATGGAGCTGGTGAACGGAGTCGAACCATCAACCTGCTGATTACAAATCAGCTGCTCTGCCATTGAGCCACACCAGCATCTGTCACGGTCTATATTATAGCAGAATGAAATGCGTTTGTCAACCCCTTTTTTAAAATTTTTTTGCTTTTTTGAAATCGCCTTTATTTTGCCGAAATTGTCGATATCTGCAGAAAAATTTGGCTCAAAAATTTTATTGACAAATGCAAAAAAACAACCTGTCAGGTACAGAGCTCTCATTAAATATATAAAAGAAAAGAACGGCATCATTGACGCCGTTCTTTGTGAGTGCTGATTACTTCTCAGCTGCCTCGTTCTTAGAGATGATCTCCTCACCCTTGTAGAAACCGCAAGCCTTGCATACGCGGTATGCGAGGATGGGCTCGCCGCAGTTAGGGCACTTTACGATGTTGGTGGGGGTCTCGAGCTTCCAAACGCTGGAACGTCTCTTCATCTTTCTCGCGTGGGATGTTTTTCTCTTCGGTACTGCCATTTCTATTACCTCCTAAGTTGAGCATGCTACGAGCTTATCGCTCCACGCATTCTCTGTATATTATTTTTTATTTTCTTCGTTTTTCATCTGCTCAAGAAGCTTACGCAGGGGCTCCATTCTCGGATCGATCTCGGTGTGATCACAGTCACACTCACCCTCGTTCAGATTCTTTCCGCACTTGGGACAAAGTCCCTTGCAGTCCTCCTTGCACAAGAAACGCATGGGGAACTCCATTTCAAGCTGCTCGCGGAGCTGCTCGTCCATATCAAGGAAGCCGTCCTCGATAATTGCAAACTCATCAAGCTTGTCTTCATCAAGATCACCAAGCAGGTCCCTCGGTGCAACGGTTTTCTCAAGGTCAAGGGTGAACTCGCCGCTAACGGGTGAAAGACATCTGGCACATTGTGCCTCGTATTCACATGACATGGAAAGGGTCATTCGCATATAGCCGGCAGTGTTGGTAATTTCACCGCTAACCTTCATGGGAGAAGGAAAACCGACACCCGAAAGAAAGCTTCCGGTGTCCTCGGAGTAATCGTCAAGCGAAAGCTCGTAATCAAACTCAAGAAGTCTGTCCCCTGCAAGTAAGGGTCTAAGGTCAAGTTTCACTCGAAAATCCTCCTTTTGTCGTCATTTGGGCGCAGTTTAGGCTACGATCCCAAAATCGTACAATATATTATAAATCACCAAAGTGTAAAAGTCAAGAGCTTTTTTAAACTTTTGAGGAAATATTTTTCAATATTTGAACAAATGTAAAAAAGATGGGTAAAAGCACTTGATTTTATATCCAATTTATGATAAAATAATTCGGTATGAGAAATAAAGATTATCTCCCAATGAAAAAAGGAGGCAAATTCAAATGAAATATGACGTTATCATAGTCGGAGCAGGTCCCGGCGGTATTTTCTCCGCCTACGAGCTTACCTGCCTTGCGCCAAAGCTTAAGGTTGCCGTTATTGAGGCAGGCCGCGAGCTTAAATCCCGTCACTGTCCTATAGACGGCGAGAAGATTAAGAGTTGTGTTAAGTGTAAGAGCTGCGCTATCATGAGTGGCTTTGGCGGCGCAGGCGCATTCTCTGACGGAAAATATAATATTACCAACGATTT
>JAZLAO010000014.1:0-14059 GCA_045613205.1 Eubacteriales bacterium
ATTGTAGTGCTCGTTGTACTTTTTTACGAGGTAATTCATGTGACCGGGCGAGTCAAACGAGGGGATAACCTCAAGTCCGCGAGACTGCGCGTAGCGAATAATATCCGCCATTTCCTCTTGGGTGAAAAATTTGCCGTTATCCTCGGAGCATCCGTTTGCCATTCCGTGAACGCAAAGATTGCCTTCACCGCCGGCAAGCCAAGGGTATCTTTTCGATTCAAGACGGGTAGCGATATCCTCGGAGAAGTGCATCATTATTGCGTTGTATCCGACGGCGGATATTTCGTCGATAAGCTTCTTTATCCACCCGGGCGTGTAATATTTTCTTGCGCAATCAAACATAAAAATACATTCGTTTACGCTAAAGTTCCGGTTACTCATAGTTTTTCCCTCCAAGACGGTAATAATTTAAGACTATTCTATAATATCCGAAGGATAAAGTCAAGCGCAAAACCCTGAATTTGATAAGAATTCAAAAAAACATAGATTTTTTCTAAAAAGTGAGAGGCTATAACCGAAGAAATTAAAGACGTATTTTCGAAGCTAAAACCTTGCCCGTGTCATCCCGAGCGCAGCCGAACTGCGAAGCAGTGCGAGGCAAAGCCGAGCAGGATCTCGGGCATGAATAACACTCTTTTTCTTCGCAGATCCCGATGCTTCGAATCATGATTTCCCGCGCTACACGCTCCGTGAATTGAATTGCCTTCTTTTAATGCACTGCTTTTGCCTTGCGGGAAGCCGTAGAGGAGCAATCTGAGGCATTCGCCCTGATAAGCGAGCTTATCGATGCGAATGCTCTTGATTATTGGACTACCCGACAGGTGTGTGGTGGGTAAAGGACAACACATTTTAACAGAAATGTCATAATTTTTTCTTTATATATTGTAATTTTGCTCCGGTTGTGCTATAATGTAAGAGCCAAACAATCTGAATATTCGTAAACATAGCTGTTTTTCTCTTTATGGGGATGCTATGCTTTTTTGACGTGCTCTTGGATAATCCCGTTTTGGTAAAAACGCGGCTCCTTATCCGAGAGTATGGCGAAGCTATGCTACGAATAGATTGTTTGGCGACAATTGGAGTCTCCGCGTTTTTCGGTGCGCTGACTTCGGTTGGCGCACTTTTTATTTTTAGACCGAGAGGAGAAAGACAAAAAATGAAGTACTGTTCAAAGTGTGGTGCGGAGCTGCACGGAAATTTTTGCTCCGAGTGTGGACATAACAACAAGGTGAAGACACCTAATAAGGCGCTCGAATGGCTGCGAGAGAAATGGGAGAAATATTCTCCATACGTGAAGGCGCATAAAAGGAAGTTTATAATAGGCAGTGCCTCTCTGCTCTTGGTGCTCGTGACGCTTATCACTGCTATTGCAATCTCAGGCAATATATACCGTGCGGGCAAGGTATCGAAAATCGAGATTGGAATGGATGCCTCACAGGTTGAGCGCATACTCGGCGAGCCCACCGAGGAGGACGGCTATACGTGGTATTGGTATGAAGAAAAGGTCGCGAGACAGGTAGAGAAGGCAGAGACCATGATAGAAGAGTCCTTAACGGAGGATGGTCTCGAGGGAGCGTTTGAGATTGAAGAGAAGTACAGTGAGATATACGAGAAAATCAACGCCATGACCTTCAAATTTATCGTAGTACGCTTCGACTCCGAGAATAAGGTAAGCGAGGTGTTCTTCGATAAGGAGCATCACTGGGAGGACGACGACTTCGGAGAGGAGCTCAAGACGGTCAAGAAAATGCAGTGCGAGCTTTCCTCGGTTAGCGGTATTGCCTACGTGGATACGAATGGCAACGTTACCGACTTTGCCACAGAAGGCAACACCGCGCTTGAGTATAGCGTAAGGTATAAGGACGGCAGCTTCTATCGCGGAAGTGCTTGGGGTCACGTCGAAATGAGGGAAAGCGACAGCGCAGCGACACTCACGTGGAAGGACGATAGGAGCGAAACCGAACTCAAGAGCAGCGTTACCATGACGTTTAAGGCAAAAATAAGAGAGGACGGTGCGCTTCTTGAGTGGAATGAGTACACCGAGGAGCTGATTATTCCCTCGGACGTCACTAAAATAGGCGCAAACGTAATATGCGAGAATTGGAGCGTAAAAAAGCTGATACTCCCGAGCGCCTCCTGTGAGGTGGATTTGTCCAATTTTACTAACTGTCGCTCACTTGAGTATAACGAATACTCGGGCGGACTCTACGTCGGCACTGAGAACAATCCGTATGCGTTTTTGGCAAGTATTTCGAATCGAATAGAATTTAAAATACATAAGGATTGCGTGTTAAAATACAACGCGACTTACACCCTCATGGGAAACTACATCTTCTTCGGAGAATATCCGCAAACTCTAAAGGCAGATGCCGTGACTATTAGCGCAACGCAAGATTATCGCGGCTATTACCTTGGATCTGACGGCTCCTATTACGCGAAGGTAGTGGCAAATCCCTGGTCAGAAAGCTACAGTTTCTCTACTGGAGACAAGATTTCAAGCGGTAGTACATACTACTTTAAGGTAGAGCCTATCCGCTGGCGCATGCTTTCAACCGACGGAGAAACAGCGCTTATCCTCTGCGACAGTATAATAGCGAATAAGAGGTATGACGATTCATCAAACGATTACGCAAACAGTGAAATAAGGAAGTGGCTGAATGACACCTTCTACAAAACGGCTTTCAACGAACTTCAAAGAGAGATAATACTTACTACAATTGTGGATAATACAAATGTGGGTAAGATATTCCCTCTTTCATACACAGAGGTAACGAACAGTGCCTACGGTTTCTCGTCAGACTATTCAACGTACGACACAGCGCGCAGAATGAAAACCAGTGATTATTCTCGTGCAACAGGAGTATCGATAGATACCGATAACCCGTACTACAGAAACAGTTACTGGTGGCTGCGCTCGTCTCATGACCACGATAGTATCTATGCTCGCTGCGTCTACAGCGACGGCTATGTGGGCAACTACAAAGACGTCAGACTCGATATTTACGGTGTCGTCCCCGCCTTGAGAATAAGACTGTAAGCCATAATCTTTTTTATAAAATCCATTTCCTTGAAGGCAAGCTTTTTAACGCAACGGTGCTTTGTTCCTCCCTGGAGAAAAAGAATGGATTAGCCTCAACAACTAGGGAAAGAAGAAAAATGCGAAAAATATTTTAATGTTGATTGCATACTCTGAGGCAAAAAAGAATATAGAAATCAATAATGTTAAAATTAACTTTTGAAAATGAAAACGAGAGGGAAGCCCTGCGGCAACCCTCTTGATTTTTGTTTTCGACTTTCCATTTTCAACTGTTAACTTACTTTATGCCGCCTTTGGCTGCACCTGCGCAGCTGATAACATATTCTCTATAAATATCCCGTACCCCTCGGTTGGCTCGGCTATCATTACGTGAGTGACCGCGCCGACCAGCTTGCCGTCTTGGATTATGGGGCTGCCGCTCATTCCGCGGACGATGCCGCCCGTCAGGGCAATAAGCATCGGGTCGGTGACCTTGATTTTGAAGGATTTTGAGCCGGTGGAGCTTGTGTCGATTTCGGTGATTTCGATTTTATAGCTAGATTTTTTGCCGCCCTTGACGGTGGAGATTATTTCGGCTTCACCGCAGCGAAGCTCATTCTTTTTTGCCACGGGTAGCGGGGCAGCGCTTTCCGATTCAAAGCTTTCAAGAGTTCCGAATACTCCGCAATCGCTGTTTTTGTAAATATTACCTATACATTTTTTGTTTAAAACTCCGGACAGCTCCCCGGGCTTGCCTATCTCACCTCGGGTAACACCGCCGAGTATAACTCCCGTAACCTCGCCTGAGGCGAGTTCGACAAGGTTTCCGCTGTCCGAGTCGCACACTCCGTGTCCAAGACCGCCAAACGCGCCGGTTTCGGGGTCGATGAAGCTTACCGTTCCTATGCCGCATGCGGCACGCTTCAGTGTTACACCGAGCTTGTATTCTCCGTCTTCACATTTGGGTATTACTGTGAGTGTCATTTTTTCTCCGCCTCGAATTATGTCTATATTAACCGCACCGCCCTTTGTGTCCCGAAGAGCTTCCGCAATGTCGGATGGCTCTTTTATTTCCTTGCCGGAAATTGTTAGTATTTTATCCCCGCGCTTGAGTGCTGAGTTTTCCTTTGCCGCGCTTACAGTTACGTTTGCTTCCTTGATTTTAATGCCGAAAACGTCTCCGCCGGGAATAAGATAGAGTCTGTCATTTTTGTTCTTTGCCTTATTAAAAAGAAGCTCGTAAAACCTTGAGGATATTTTTATGTCTGAGTCTTTAATAGGTGTGGACACTGTTGCGTAAGTGTTGACCGAATCTTCAAAATAAAGCTCTTCATGCTCGTTTGCAAATGCGTTCGTGCTGAAAAGGGTAGAGAAGAGCTGTAATATAAATAATAAGAGGGCAACCCTCTTTAATCCCATTTTTTTCATTCCTGCATACCTTTCGAATTTGTCTAACAATACTTTGACACTTTTTTGGCTTTGTATGAGTAACAAAATTTAGTTATATTCCTCTTTTTTACAAAAAAAGAGTGTTCTACGAAAAGAACACTCTGACGTATGCCGTATGCATCTTGAATTCGGAAACTGCGTAAACCGGGAAATAGCTCATAATTTTGACAGGCAGGGAAATTTCTGCCCTGTCAAATTCTCCGTCGCTTGATATTTTTAGCGAAAAGCCTGAAAGCTTTGCAGTGTTTTCAAGCTCGGATAGGTCTGCTTCGGAAAGCTCGCGGCAATGCCGCCATTTTATCTTTATGAGAAATTTCGAATCGACCTTTTCCATATTAACCTTAACAACGCTTTCGCCGAATACCGCCCTGAGCAAGACCTTGAAAAAGTAGGCAATGCCGTCTACCGACGCCTCGGTATATCCGTAAAGCTCGGGAGTACCCTCTGTTATTACCGCACCGCGAAAATTGTTGTCAAAAAATCTTTGTGTAGAAAGAAAGACGTCCGATATTCGCACCGTAGATATTTCAAAATCGTCGGGGATTGATTCGGAAAGGCGCTTTCTTATCTCTTCAGCAAAATTTTTCATCAGTCCATCTTTATATTCGAACGGTCAAGCGTCGCGAGCATTGATGCTTCGGTTATACCCGCAAGCATTCCCTCGGCAGCCGTGTCAATTATTTTACCCACTTCATTCTGAACGTATACCGATTTTACATAATCGTAGCACTCGTCAAAATGCGAATTCGTCTTCATTGTTTTGTAAATAATTACGTAGGCATCCTCGTATGCGCTCGAAACCTCTATAACCTCGCTCACCGCAAAATACGGAAGCTCAAACGATACCTTCTCTATCTCGGAGTAATAAATCTCGTCAAGATTGTGCCGTCCTATTATCTCACCGTTAAGAACTTCGGAGTCGGCGGTTGAGGTCGTGCTTATTATATAGTTTGCGACCTCTTCTTCACCGTAATTTGCCTTTTCGACTATTTTATCCCGTATTTCCTGTGCGCGTGATGCGGAGAAATAGGCTTTCGGCAGATATGCCCTTATAATTCTGACTGACTCGTCACCCGTGTAAAAGCTTTCAACGTCCTCGCGCGTGTATTCAAGCTTTCCCTGGACAAGCTCTTCGACAAACTCGCCCTCGTAGCCTGCGTAATACTCGAAAATCTTCTCTGATGCGATAGAATATCTCAAAAGCAAATCCTGCACGGAATAGTTAAGATTCATTTCCTTAAGCGACTCGAGGTATTTTTCGTAATCTCCGTCAAATCCCTCTATGATTTGGTTGCCGTAATATCCGCCCTCAACGCTTACTGTGATATATTCACTGACAGCTTCGTCGAAATCCTCGGAATAAACGTCGATACCGACCTTATCGGCAATATGTAAAACGGAGTATATATCGGTAACTCTCTGCTTAATGAGAGTATCAATTTTTTCGACGTATTCTGCCTTGTCCTCTCCCGACCACACGGTTATATCACCGCCGTCAACGCTCTCACGCAAGTTGAGGAAAAGCGCTCTGTAAAGCTCGTATTTTACGTCATATTCCTCACCATCGAAATTCATAGTCATAACGACCTGAGATTCAAGCGCCGTGCTTTCCTTAGGCGGATATTTTTCTTTCCCGCAGGACGCGAGAATGAATATACATGAAAGTATTAAAATAAAAAACGGTAATTTTTTCATATAATCTCCAATTCAAAAGGCTAATAAAACTATTATACACAAATATTATTAAAAAATCAAGAAAAATAAAAAAATGCATAAAAGGTTTGCATTATTTAAAATTATGTGATAAAATAAAGTATCAAGTACTTGATTAGGAGTAAAAAATGGAAGAAATTTATAAAGTTCCTTTTTCAAAAATAATCGATGAGTTTCACCTTGAAACGATATACTTACCCGACCTGCCCGAAAAGCTTGACGTCTGCTCAACCAGAGTCAACCGCCCGGGTCTTCAGATGGTTGGCTTCTACGACCATTTCGAGCGTGAGAGAATACAGATAATCGGAAGAGTCGAGCATCTCTTCATAGCTCAGCTTGAGCCGGAGGAGCGAACGAGAAGACTCGAGGATTTCTTCCGTTCGGAGCCGGTTGGCGTTATAGTCACTACCTCTATTGAAATTTCGACCGAGATGGTTTCAATGGCGGAAAGATATAAAGTGCCGCTTCTCCGTACTTCTGAGAGGACATCGCCATTTATGGCGGCTCTTATAGCATTTCTTAACGTTCAGCTCGGTCCGCGCCTTACGCGCCACGGAGTTCTTGTCGAGGTCTATGGCGAGGGTATTCTTCTTCTCGGTGATTCGGGTGTCGGTAAAAGTGAAACGGCAATTGAGCTTGTTAAGCGCGGCCACCGCCTTATTGCCGACGATGCGGTTGAAATCAAGCGCGTTTCCGCAACGACGCTCGTAGGACGCGCACCCGAAATCATAAGGCATTACGTTGAGCTTCGCGGCATCGGTATAGTTGACGTCCGCCGGCTTTTTGGTATGGGTGCTGTTAAGGAAACCGAAAAAATCGACCTTGTAATAAATCTTGAAAACTGGAAAGAGAATAAAATGTACGACCGACTTGGTCTTGAGGAAACGACCGAGGAGATTCTCGGAATCAAGGTCCCGAGCATCGTTCTGCCTGTCTGCCCCGGACGAAATCTTTCGGTAGTTATCGAGGTTGCCGCTATGAATAACCGTCAGAAGAGAATGGGCTACAATACTGCGGCAGAGTTTAATAAGCGTCTTATGGAGTCGATGGGACTGTAAGCGTGATGCTCCCGGTTGAGTATCACGCAATCAAATCCGTCTTCGACGGGTGAAATCCACCTCGGTGAATGAAATCGCTTTCGCGATGAAATCCCGCTTCGCAGGTTTTATTTAGACGGATTTGATTTCATAGCTACCGCGCGACGATTTCATTGACACAACATGGAAAGAGAGAACTCCGGGACAGTTCTCTCTTTTTAACAAATTCGCTATTTTTTACATTGTCATACTTCCGCTGTTCTCCGCATAAAATTAAACAAAAAACACGTGGAGGATGATATGAACAAAATATATCAGAAAGAATGTGAAAGCGCTTTAGAGTATAGTTTGCCCGATTATCTCGGTGATGTGAAAAAGATACTTTCGGTGTCGGCATCTACCATTCCGTCGGGGAAATTTGCAGCTGACGGAGAGGTTAATTTTTCGGGAGTTGTTTCGTACGATATTCTGTATTCGGATTCCGAAGGAAAGCTCACGGGCTTTACACTAAGCTCTGACTATGACCTTTCCGTGCCTACTGATTCGGATACATACGTCGATGCTATGGCGGAGTCGCGCGTTGCAAGTCTTGCGGTAAGGCTGACGGGCCCTCGAAAGCTCACGGTTAAGTCTGTAGTGTCGAACAACGTTAAGGTTTCTTCGGACGGCACTGTTGAATGCTTGGGCGACGCATTTGCGGAAGGAAATTCCCCGGAGGTCGCGTGCCGCACAATTAAAACCGAAAAATCATATTTTACTACCTCTTCCGAGCGAGAATATGCAGAGGAAGCTGAACGCTTAAACGGAGTAACTCCTGACGAGATTGAGATAATTGCAACCTCCGGTGCGGTTCGCATAACCGAGAGCGAGGCTGTTGAGGGGGGCGTGCTGGTTAGGGGCGAGCTTATAATTACCTCAATAGTAAAAACTACCGAACAAGCGCCGTTTGCAATAAAAAAGACTGTTCCATTTGAGGAAACCGTCAATTTTGACGGATTGAGACCTGATATGCAGATAATGGCGGACGGATATATCACCTCGGTGACAGCCGGCGTATCAGAGGATACAGAGGGAAGCGTAATAACCGTAAATGCTATATCAGAGCTTTACTGTATGGCTTCCGAAAACACGGAATTATCGGTGATAACCGATGCATATCTCAAAAACAAAAATACAGCTGCGAAATACGAGGACTACGAATACACAGGCATAGTATGCATGGCGATGACGGAGGAGCGGTTTTCTGCATCAGTCTCCCGTGTTGATATCGGATGCGAGAATATAAGAGAGGTGCTGACTCTCTCGGCAGACGTTCGCTCGTTTGATAAAAATATAGCGCCCGCAGGATTTTCCTTGAACGGAGAGGCTGTATTCAGTGGGGTGGCGTGTGAAATTAACGAAAGCAACGAGCCGTCATACGTTCCGGTGAAATTTACAGCGCCATTTAATCTTAACGTACATTGCAACACTCAAATTCCCGGCGGTGCAAAGCTCGAGGTCAGCCTGACTCCTATTGACTGTGAGACAGTGCTTGACCCTGAAAAACTTACGGTAAGCTGCTGTGCAAAAATAGGTTACCGTATAACCGAAACTAACGTTATTAACAGAATTACGGAATGCTCTGTAACCGGTGGGGAAGAATTAAAGCGCACACTGTCAAATATTACAGTTTATTATCCTGAAGATGAGGAAACACTCTTCGAAATTGCCAAAAAGTTCCATACAACGTGCGCAAAAATTGCAAATGACAACCACCTCGACGAAGCGGTAATTGCTATGTCTGAAGCACCCGTGTCAAATTCCAACGTTAAAAAGTTAATAATCAGATAATTAAATAAGCAATAAGGAAAAGGCGGTGCTGCGCGGAAATCACAGCATCGCCTTTTTGTATGTTCGGAGAGCGACGTCAGTTTTGCTCAAGCCAGTTCTTGCCCTCGGTTACGTCGACCGTCAGGGGCAGCGAGAGTGAGACGGCATTTTCCATCTCCCGCTTCACAATTTCGCGACACGCCTCGACATCTCGCTCGGCTACCTCGACGATAATCTCGTCGTGGACCTGCATAACCAGTTTTGCATCAAGCCCTGCATTTTGTAAACCATTGTTTACGTTTATCATTGCAAGCTTCATAATATCGGCAGCAGCGCCCTGTATAGGGGCGTTCATTGCTACTCTTTTGCCAAAAGAGCGAAGAATTGCATTTTGGGCATGAAGCTCGGGGATATAACGGCGTCTGCCCATCGGAGTTTTAGTGTATCCTGCTTCCGTTGCGTCTTTTACGACCGCTTCAAGATATGCATCAACCATAGGGTAATTGTAAAGATATTTTTTTATATACTGTGTGGCCTCGGATGTGGTCGTTCCGATGTCCTTCGCAAGTGAAAAACCGCTTATTCCGTAAACAATACCGAAGTTTACAGCTTTCGCACGTTTTCTCATGTCATCGTTAACCGACTCCTCGGGAACACCGAAAACAGCTGCAGCGGTTTTTCTGTGTATATCCTCCCCCGCTTTGAATGCCTCGGTCATGTTGTAGTCACCCGATATATGTGCGAGAAGTCTGAGCTCAATCTGAGAGTAGTCGGCATCTACAAGTACGTAACCGTCATCTGCTATGAAATACCTGCGCATCTCTCGGCCCATTTTCGTTCTTATCGGAATGTTCTGAAGATTTGGGTCTGAACTCGAAAGACGTCCTGTAGCAGTAAGCGACTGCTTGAAATCGGTGTGTATTCTTGAATTTTCGTCAGCGACAAGCGGTAGTGCAGCTGCGTAGGTGTTTTTGAGCTTTGTCACCTGACGGTATTCGAGAATATCGTCGATTATCGGAGAATATGGACGAAGCTCCTCGAGTGTTTCGGCATCGGTGGAATATCCGTTTTTGGTCTTTTTCTTTTTGTAGGGAAGTCCGAGCTTTACGAATAATACCTCTCCAAGCTGCTTCGGGGAATTGAGGTTGAATTCTTCTCCTGCCTGAACGTATATTCTCTCCGAAAGCTCGTTTGCAAGTCCGTCGAGAGCATCTCTGAATTCAAGCATTCCTTCCCTGTCAATTTTAAACCCTGTCTTTTCCATTTCGGCAAGAATGTTTACAAGGGGCAATTCAAGCTTATAGAGGATATCGGAAAGTCCGTCCTCTTCTATTTTTTTGCCGAGCGCTTTTTCAAGTCTATATAGAGTCTCGGGGCAGGCATTTTCGTCCTCCGGTGTTTCACCAAGGAACATTGAAGCGAGTGAAGCTACACCTGCGTTTCCGCTTCCGGGATTTAAAAGATATGCGTATAGCGAGAGGTCAAGAAGCTTAGTATCTCGGGGCAGAGTTAGCCCCATTTTATCAAGGGTGTGCCAGAGCGCCTTTCCGTCGTAGCAGATTATTTCAGAATCTGAAAGAATAGCCGAAAGCTCAGCGGGATTACCCTCAAATTTGAAATTTTCTCTTCCATTATATATATATAAGAAGCCGTCTTTATACTGAACGGCAAGTCTTTTGCCGACCGGTGCGGAAATTTCCTCAGCTGAAGCTGTTTTGAAATCCGACTTCACGGTGTTTTCACCCGAGGAGGTTAAGGGGTCTGAAAGTCCGAATTTTACAATAAAGGAGTTAAGCTCAAGCTCGGTGAATTTTTTATAGAGCCCCGGTTTATCAATTCCGGTATACGCGAGCTCCTCAAGCGATTTTTCTATGGGAGCTGCAGTTTCTATTTTTGCAAGGAATCTTGAAAGGTAGGCATTATCCTTGTCACGCAAGAGCTTTTCGCGCACACCCTTAGATATTCGCTTGTCCTCAATGTTTTCGTAGATGCCGTCAAGGCTTTTAAAATTCTGTATAAGTGTTGCCGCGGTCTTTTCTCCGATTCCCATAACACCGGGAATGTTGTCCGACGAGTCTCCCATAAGCGCCTTCATGTCAACAAACTCGGAGGGTTCTATGCCGTATTTTTCGAGAAATTCCTCGCGCCTCATTTTGAGGGTGTCCTTGTTGGTTGCTAAAAGCACGGTGATTTTATCGTCGATAAGCTGAAGAAGGTCGCGGTCACCGGAAAGAACATAGCTCTCTACACCGTCGTTTGTGTGAGCAAAATTCGCAACGGTGCCCTGAATGTCATCTGCTTCAAAGCCGGGAAGCTCCATAACGTGTATTCCCATAAGGCGAAGGCATTCCTTTGCATCGGGGAACTGCTCAAGCAGCTCGGGCGGGGTAGGGTGACGGCCCTCTTTATAATGCTCGTAAGCCTTGTGCCTGAATGTAGGAGCTTTTATATCAAACGCTGCAACGGCAAAGTCGGGCTTGACCGCATCCATCTGCTTCGATATAATATTTATCATGCCGAAAATGGCATTGGTGTTCTTTCCGCTTTTTGTAGTCAATGGGCGGACACCGTAAAAGGCGCGGTTTATTATGCTGTTGCCGTCTATCACAAGAATTTTTTTCATTTCAGTTCTCCGATGTGAAGTTTGTGTTTTCGCCACTCTCGACGGCGACCGACTCTTCTTCTGCTACTACGTCGTCAATGGTAATCTGATTTCCGTCTACATCGTCCTCGGGGGCTGAATCAAGCGCTACGCCCTCTATATCTATTACTTCCGGCTTCTCGGGAATAGGGTTTATAAGTCCGTCGCGTGCCTCAAATGCTTTTATAAGAGCTACCGCAGTGGCTGATTCCTTGTTTTCGATGAGGTTGCCGGTAAGGAAAAGTCTTGACGTGATGAATGCAAATATCGAAAGAGTCAGAGCTGACTCGTAAATGCTGTTAGATGTTACCGTGCCTTCGGCAAAATAAAGAATGACGGTAGGGATTGCCGAGTAAGCCGAGATTGCCGAAGCAACAAAGCCGAATGCGATGTAGTGTCTCCATCTTTCGCGCCCGAACGAAAGCCTCGTTTCGTAAAGAAAGAATACGGCTGCGAAAAGATATGCCATTTGGTCGAGCGCTTTATTTGGCGCGTTTATAGGAAGCTCGGTATCGAAATAAAGGTAGATAGAGTAAAGAGCGAGGAATACTACCGTGCATATTCCGAAATTCGCCCGTCCTGTGCTCGAATGGCTTTCAACGAGAGCTGTAAGAGCGAAGTGGATTAGGCTTAAGATTGCAAAGAGCGCCGTCAAAATAATTATTACAAAAATGTGCATTCTTGAGGTTGAATGGGAAAAAGAGTGCTTAAACAGTGAAAAAATCAAAAATATTATTGCAACCGACACAAGACCTGTGGGAATGTAGGTTGCGGGTGAGGTAAAATCCGGGATAAGCTTCATATCGCGGCGGGCGGTATATATATAAGATAAAAGGAAAATCACACCTGCTATCAAGAGAATATCGGAAATGCCGATAAGCGTTTTTTTGGTGAAATATCCTGTTTCAGAGTCAAAATGCATAAATAGCGCGACGCTTCTCATTATTACGGTTGCCACCGTTATAACGAGGTACACAGGCAGATATATTCCGAAAAGCTTTGCTTTGTTTTTCATATGACAAAATCCTTCATTTATATTATATAGAGATTATTATGAATATATTGTACTACAAAATTGTTAACAAATTATATACAAATACACTTTAGATTAAATTTCAGAAAAATATTTTTTAATTTAGTTTTGTGCAATAGTTACAAAAATGCTTTGTAAAAATCGTAAAAATTTTTATTTAAAATTTAAAAAAACTATTGATTTTTGAGAATAAATACTGTATAATATAAAAGCTTGATATGCGATGAAGCGGGAGGTGGCTGCCCTATGAGGCAGGGAATTTCCGTGGAGTATGTCCGATATTTAACCGGGCGAACCAAGAGTTATGCCGATTTCGGCAAATTGCGTTCTTTTTCGGTTCCGTTAGCCGCTGCGGATGGCTATCTGAACTGATTTTGTTGGGGTGTGTTTGATACGCCCGGCGCAATGTGGAACT
Organism: Eubacteriales bacterium; assembly: GCA_045613205.1. Classification (GTDB taxonomy): domain Bacteria; phylum Bacillota; class Clostridia; order Oscillospirales; family CAG-272; genus UBA1740. Next base: position 13,114 of record JAZLAO010000014.1, read on the forward strand.
ATCGCCCTTCTTAAACGGATCGAGCACAGATCTAAAAGGAGGAAAACAAAATGGCACAGGGAAAGATCAGAGTGAGACTCAAGAGCTATGATTCGACTATCATCGACGCCGCAGCGCAGAAGATTGTTGAAGTAGCAAAGAGAAACGGAAGCAAAGTAAGCGGTCCTATTCCGCTTCCTACCGACAAGGAAATCGTTACGATTCTCAGAGCGGTTCACAAGTACAAGGACAGCCGTGAGCAGTTCGAAATGCGCACGCACAAGAGATTGATCGACATTCTCGACCCCCAGCAGAAGACTGTTGAAGCTCTTATGAGCATCGAGCTTCCTGCAGGCGTTGAAATCGAAATCAAGGCTTAATTCGAGATAAACTCGAAAAAAACGGGAGCTTCAAATCCCGAAAACACCACGGCCTCGTGGTCACGTTGGCAGGAACGCCCGATGGCGCAAATTCAACCCCGTCAACCAATAACCTAATGGAGGAACAAAATGAAAAAAGGCATTATCGGTAAGAAGTTGGGTATGACCCAGATCTTCGACGAAAAAGGCAACGTGATACCCGTAACCCTGATTGAAGCAGGTCCTTGCGTGGTAGCACAGAAGAAGACCGTCGAGAACGACGGCTATGCAGCAGTACAGCTTGCATACGAGGATGCTAAAGAAAAGCATCTCACCAAGGCAGAGCTTGGCCACTTCAAGAAGGCCGGCGTAAGCCCCAAAAGACATCTCAAGGAATTCAGACTTGAGGACACGAGCGCATACGAAGCAGGCACCGTGGTAACCGTCGATACCTTCGCCCAGGGCGAGAAGGTCGACATCACAGGTATCACAAAGGGTCGCGGCTACACAGGCGCTATCAAGAGATGGAACCTTCACAAGCTGAGAATGACTCACGGTGTTGGTCCTGTACACCGTCAGTCCGGTTCTATGGGTGTTATCGACCCTGC
>JAZLAO010000015.1:0-3674 GCA_045613205.1 Eubacteriales bacterium
TGAGTAAGATGATACCTGCCGTTTTCGTGGTAAGCCGCAAGATCGTAATAACCGAAAAAGTAATGATATCCGTCGTTTGGTGAAATAAGCTTAACCGGGTATTTCGCATCCAAGCATTTTCCAAAATTTTCGTGTTCCATAGCTCTGACCTTTCCGTAACTTTTATCAAGCCCAATATACTGTAACCACTTGATTTTACCGAAAAATTATGGTATAGTATGTGGTGTGACAGCCAATTCATATTCTATCACAAATTATTAAGGAATGCAATATACATTCAGAAAATTATTCCCCGAAAGGAAAAGACAGTGTATAACGAGCTTCTTGCTACACTTTTCGGTTTTCTCGCCGTAGTGTTCATCGTCACATCATATTTCGTATCTAATAAAACCGGGTATCTCTTTTTCCAGCTTCTTAATATGCTGTCATTTGCGCTATCCTACCTTTTTTTGCGAAAACTATTTTGCGATGGTAGGGCTTACCGTAAGCGCTATCCGCACCGTTACCTTCTTCGTTTTTGAGAAAAAAGGAAAGGACCCTTCGATATGGCTTGCGGTACTCTTTTCCGCGATGGCGGTCGCTGCGTGGGCTATCGTTAACGTGGTCATACTCGACACGGCCGCCCCCGTCGATATACTGCTCGTAATCGCGATGGTTTGCTATAATTTCATTTTCAAGATACGCAATCTTAACGTAGTAAGATATACGATAATATTTCCGCTCTGCGTTTCGATTTTATATAATATTTTGTCCTGGAGCACGGTTTTTGCGGTTTGCTCTTACTCATTTGAGCTTGCCGCCGATATCATATCAATTATCAAAGAAAAAATAAATTCACGAAGGACGAGGAAATTAATATGAGAGATTACCTTATATCATTTTTCAAGGAATTTGAATACGAAAAGGAAGATGCCGAATTTTTTATTTCTGTATACGACGAAATAGCCGCAAACGAAAAGGCAAGCAGCATTTTAAACGAGGCTTTAGCGGCATACGAGGCTGATATAATGATTGACCACCAGGAAGAAATCCTCGGACGAGCAAAGACTATCTCGAACATCACTCTTATCCACCCGTACACCGTTGACCTGCTCCTCTATTTCTGTCTGACGAGGCATCTTAAATCGGTTTACGTCGAGAAAGGTCTTGATATGCAGATATACAGAAACACCGTCCTTGACCTAAAATGGAAGCTCAACGAGTGCAAGGAAGTCAAGGGTATACGCGGCTCGTTCGTGGCAAGGTGGTTCGGGGGATTTTTCAAGCTCGGAAGATTTGCTCTCGGAAGATTGCAATTCGTGCCAAAAACCATAGACCGCGACTACGAAAAGGACGGGGTCAAGCTCACTGGCGGTGTCAGCCGCGTCATAGACGTACACATACCGAGAGACGGAACTCCGCTTGATAAGGAAAGCTGCGACAAGGCATACGCTATGGCGAGGGAATTTTACAAGGACGAGGTCGGTGAAAACGCTCCGTTCATCTGCCACTCCTGGCTCCTCTTCCCCGAAAACAAAAATCTCCTCTCGGAAAAGAGCAATATTTACCGATTTATTTCCGAATACGATATCGTTGATTTCGGATATGACGAGGGCGGAGACCTTTGGAGACTTTTTGATACGAACGAGGTCAATCCCGACAGACTCCCCACGGACACGTCGATGCGCCGCGCATACGTCGAGCATCTCAAAAACGGCGGCAGAGTCGGTTGGGGCTTTGGCATCAAAACAAACTAACGCTCGCATAGCGAGCCAATGCAAAAGGACGAAGCGGCAAACTTCGTCCTTTTGCATTATTTTTTCGGGTTTCGGAAACATGACATCCACGGATTATGCCATTGTTTTAAGCATCTCTTCCCTTACCTCGCAATCGAGAGTCTCGCCCGCGAGATACTTCTTTATCTGTTCTACCGTATGCGCGCCTATGCGAAGTCTTCCGTTGGTGACAAGACCTGCAAGGTGAGGTGTCATAATGACGTTCGGAAGCGTTCTCAAGGGATTTTCGGGAAGAATCGGCTCGGGATCGTAAACGTCAAGGCAGGCGTATTTGAGGTTGCCCGCTTTCATATGCTCGTAAAGTGCGTTTTCATCAAGCACCGAGCCGCGCGAGGTATTGATAAGGATTGCATCCTTTTTCATAAGCGCAAGGGTATCCTTATTGAACATATGATTAGTTTCGGGAATTGATGGGGCGTGAATGGAAACGACGTCCGAATTTTTGAGAAGCTCCTCAAAGCCGGCCTTGGTGCATCCCATGGCTTTTGCCGACTCATCGGTTACAAATGGGTCGTAAAGAAGAATATTTACGCCAAAATTGCGAAGAAGCTTAATGAAATGTCTGCCAACGAATCCGGCAGATATAACTCCTACGGTTATTTCGTAAAGCTCCTTAACGCCCACTCTCTCATATCCGCCGTTATGTATCATCTCGTTAAGGGCAAAGAAATTTTTACAAGCGGCAATAGTGAAGCCGAGAGCGGTTTCCGCAACGCCCTCGCCAAGGGGCTTGGTTGAAGCGCAAACTCTGATTCCCCTCTTCCAAAGCTCGTCGGAAACGATAGGTTTAACGCTTCCTGCGGCGTGCATAACGAATTTAAGGTTCGGGCATTCGTCAAGAATTTCCTTATCAAAATTAGGCGTGCCCCAAGAGGTGACCACGATATCGGCATCCTTTACCGTTTTCTTTATACTTTCAACCGTTGCTTCCCCGGGATCTATTGATACCTCGCCAAGCGCGCGAAGCTCCTCAACCGCCTTTGCGGTAAAAACCTCTTTATAATGCTTTTCTGCAACTGCTAATGCTATTTTCATTTTTTATCCTCTCCATTTTCATATATTGTTTCGATAAGAGCTACGGCTTTTCTTCCCTCGGAGGAATTAACATAGCTAAGATTTTCACCGCGAATCACTCTTAAAAACTCGGATATCTGCTTGGCATGATCTTCCTTGGTTACAAGAGTGGGATCGTTTGAATCATTCCTTGAAACGAAATTTTCAGTTGACATTTCAATGCCGTCCTTAATATATTTCGTTATCTTGTTTTCAGTAAGATGCACACAGCCGCGGCTTCCGTAAATTTTCATTTCTCTGTCAAAGCCCGGAGTTATAGCGGTCGTAGCCTCTATCACTCCGACAGCGCCCGACTCAAATTCGATTGCCGCAACCGCGGCATCCTCTACCTCAATATCGTGAACGAGCGTTCTTACGATGCTTTTGACTTTTTTAACGGGACCTGCAACGTACTGAAGCAGGTCGATTCCGTGAACGCCCTGATTCATCAGTGCGCCGCCGCCGTCAAGGGCGCGCGTGCCCTTCCATGTGCCCTTATAATATGCCTCGCTTCTGTGATATTTCATATAGAGGTCACAGAGAACAACTCTGCCTATTTCCCCGCCCTCAATGATTTTTTTCGCCTTGGCGACATCGCTTGACGTTCTGAACTGTGATATTACGAGGACTCTTCCCTTCGAATTTTTCTCGGCTTCTATAATTCTGTCGCAGTCGCGCACAGTCGTTGCCATCGGCTTTTCTATAACCACGTTTTTATTTGCCAAAAGAAGCTGTATTGCTATATCAGCGTGAGTGCCGTTAGGTGTGCAAACAGAAACGACATCTATTTCGGGATCGTCTATAAGCTCTCTTGCCGAGGAATAAGCCTTGATTCCGTATTTTTCA
>JAZLAO010000016.1:0-6013 GCA_045613205.1 Eubacteriales bacterium
TAATAAATACAAATGAGAAGGGGGAAATTGTTCAATTTTCTTTGAGTTTTTTTGTTTTTGTGAAACATCAACAAATTCGTTTGTTCAATTTGACTACAAAAATACTTTATGTAAAACCATTGACTTTATTATTTACTTAAAGTAAAATATATATGTATTTATAGGATAGGCGGTTTTAGTTGTGCTTTCTTTATTTCTTTCTTTAATAGAAGAACAAGTTGATAAAACGAATTTCGAAAAATTATATAACACTTACCACCCTACGATGCTTAAAATTGCATATAAAATCACCAACAACACTTATGATGCCGAAAAAGCTCTTTCAAATGCTTTTTTCGCTATTGCCAAAAATATAAATAAAATCGATTTTTCAAATCAAGACTCGGTTAAAGCTTTGGTTTGTAAAATTGTAAGAAATACGGCTATAAACGTAACACGTGAGAAGCAACGCGAAGCTACAGTTAATATTGACGATATGTTTTTTATTCACTCATCACATGATATTGTAGCATCGCTCGAAAACAAAGAAATGTGCATTGCGCTTATCAACAAAATCAACACGATGTCTTACGTGTACAAGGATGTATTAACGTTATACTATTTACATGGATATTCGGTGTTGAAAATCTCATCGCTGCTTCAAAGAAACGCAAATACTGTAAGAACGCAGCTTAAACGAGGAACAAAAATACTTCGCGATTTTATTTTGGAGGCAGGATTCAATGGATAAAAAACAATTAAACCTTATAAAAAGCGCGCTTCTCGCTGTCGAGGAGCTCGAGATCCAAGCATTTGAGGCTCTGCCCGAGGTCCAGATGGTTCATTCGGAGGAATATAACAGAAATATAGCTACTCTTATGCAGAAAACCACTCCGATATCAAAATGGTCTGCCAAAAAAATTGCTACAGTGCTGATAGCGGCAACGCTGATTTTCGCGCTTTCGATTACCGCTTTTGCTTTCCGCGAAAGCATCAAAGAATTTTTTGTAGAGATATACGAAGATTTTGCAAAAATAACGGTGGACGAAAATAAAAACGAAGAGCCGCTGCCAACCAAGATTGAAAACGTTTACACGGTACACGCTATTCCCGAAGGATATGTCAGCATAATTGATGCTGCGGACGACGTTATGGCTCAGCAAGTCTGGATGAATGACACGGAATCAATAGTCTTTCAGCAGGTTGTAGCAAAAGATTCGGAAATTTCCGCTGACATAGGAGATGCTGAATATACGGAAACTCAGATTGGCGGTATCTCAATCTTTTTAGTACAAAAATACGATGTTTATACCTTATATTGGATTGAAAATGGATATTCTTTTTACTTGATGTGCCCCGACTCGATTGAGTGGACGAAAGTTGAAGAAATGGTACTCAGCATCGCTCCGAAATAAAAACGGACAAAGCAGCCGTATTTGCTTATTACGACACAATTTTTTATTGGTTTTTTTGGAAAAACTCTTGACATCGAACGCAAGAAGTTATATAATATAGTGTACGCCTTTGGGAATATAGCCTAAACTATGCCCAAACGGCGAAAAACGCTATGATCCGTAGCGCGGGGAGGTATCGCGGTGAAGCTTGATTTACGGCCGCTGTTGGCAGGCGAACGACTGCTGACTTTCGACTATGAACTTTCGCTAGATATTGACCCGGAGGATACTACAAGCTTTCTTTACGGTGTGAGTTTTCCTTCTCCCATGAAGGTTGTGGGCGATATTACCAACACTGCTGGTTATATGAGAATGCGTCTTGAAATGTCGCTTGAGTACAACGCTGAGTGTGCAAGATGTCTTTCCCCTGTTAACGGCAAGTTCTCCCTTGACCTTGAGAAAACCGTCGCTCCGAGAAGTCTGCTTTTGGATCTTGATGAGGATAAGCTTGACGACTATGCAATAATCGAGGACGGCTTTTTGGATATGGACGAGCAGCTCCGCGCTCAGCTTGAAATGGAGTTTCCCGTCAGATTCCTATGCCACGACGATTGCAAGGGTCTTTGCCAGAGATGTGGCAAAAATCTGAACGAGGGTAAGTGCTCGTGTCCCGAAAAGGAAATCGACCCAAGACTTGCTCCGCTTCAGGAAATTTTAGAGAAAATGAAAAAATAAAAACATATAAAAGAGTATGCCTTGCGGCAGACTCGTTTTAGGAGGTAATCAGAATGGCAGTTCCTAAGAGGAAAGTTTCTCATTCGAGAAAGATGAAAAGACGTTCAAGCGTGTGGAAGCTCGAACAGCCCACCAACCTTGTTGCTTGCCCTCAGTGCGGCGAAGTAAACCTTGCATACCGTGTTTGCAAGTCTTGCGGATACTACAAGGGCGTTGAGGTTGTTGCAAAGAAAGAAGCAACGAAATAATCTCGGCTTGACAGCTTAAAATAGAGGTACTTCAAACGAAGTACCTCTATTTTTGTTTTTAATTAAAATCTATACCGTTCATATTGTCAAGCACGAACTGAACGAAGGCTGAAACGCCAACCTCGAGTGCGCGCTCGTCAAGCATAAATTTTCCGTTATGGATTGCAACGGTATAGCCGAGCTCCTTATTTCTGACTCCGAGACGGAACATACAGCCTGGCTTCTCGTTTGCAAAATATGAGAAATCCTCACCGCCCATTGTCTGCTTGCGGGGAAGAACGTTTTCTGCACCCACTACCTTAGAAAGAGAGGCGCGAAGAATCTCCGTAAGCCCCGCGTGGTTATTAACTATCGGATAGTGCTTGCCCTCAATGAACTCTGCTCTTCCGCCCGAAATCTCGGCAACCGAGCTTATTATTTTTTTAATTTTACCTAAAATATAGTCCGCATTTTCGTCCTTTTGAGTACGAAGGGTGCAGAACATCGTACACTTGTCGCAGATTATATTATTAGTTATGCCACCGTTAATTGCACCGACGTTGAAAATTACGGGGTCTTTCGCTTTTATTTCCTTGGCTATCATAAATTCTATGTCGGTATAAGCCTTTATTGCCATCATTATAGCATCGACGCCCTTCTCCTGATTTGCAACGTGTGCCGCACGTCCGTAAAACTCAAGATAGAAACCGTCGCTGGTCGCATTTTGATGACCCGACGAAAGTCCGAGCTCACCAACGTCGTACCCCGTGTCAACGTGAAGTGCCAAAATACAGTCAATTTCCTGCATTACGCCGTCCAGAACCATAAATTTCGCGCCCGACTTCGGACCCTCCTCCGCCGCTTGAAAGATTATTTTCACGCGGCAATTAATCTTGTCGCGCATTTCATTTAAGCGTCGGCAGGTATCAAGAGCTATCGCAGCATGAGCGTCATGTCCGCAGGCATGCATACACCCCTCTATCTTTGATTTAAAAGGTATATCATTCTCCTCTGTTATCGGCAGAGCATCAATATCGGCTCTTATTCCTATTGTAAAATTTGTTTTTTCGGGATTGATTGTAGCAACAAGACTGCTTTTTCCGTATTTATCTGTATACTCAACACCCATTTTATCAAGCTCGGATTTCAAGAAAGCAATAGTGCGGTCAAGCTCGAATCCGATTTCGGGATACTCGTGAAGTGTTCTTCTTGCATTTATAACGTATGATTCCATATTTTCTCCATTTTCAAACTATTGATAATATTCAAGCACCCGCTTAAGACTATCTCTCAACTCGTCTTTTACGTTTTCCGGTGAGATTATTCGCATATCCTCGCCAAATCCGAGCACCCATGCAAAGAAGGTAGGACTCACCATAACCCGCATAGAAAACTTGAAGCCAAAATCGGTTTTATGAAACACGGGGTCGCTGCCAAAGCGGTCTATCATAGCTCCGGCAAGCTTTTCGCGGCATTCAAAAGTAACGAGCTCTTCTCTGCCGCCATACATTCCGAATATCTTCCGCGAGTAATCGGCAGGATTAAACCTGTCGAGTGCACCGCCCCTCTTCCGAGTGTCATCGAGAACGAGGGTGTCCTGCATTTTATCAACGCGGAAATTTTTTATTATATCTTCTTTTTCGTCATAGGCAACAAGATAATACTTTTCGTCATCCCAAAGCAGCGCACAAGGACTAACCACGTAAGCTTCACCGTTATGCCTGAAAATCTTTTTCTTTTCCCCGTTGTAATCAAAATATTTAAAGGAAAGCTTTTTGTCCTCGTTTATTGCCGTGTGAATTGCATCTATGCTATAAATAGACGATGGGTTAACCGTCTTTATTCTATCCTCTACGTAAACCTGACGCGAGAGCTCACGCGAGCGGTGCGCCCCTGCAAATATTTCGAGTTTTCCTATTATTTCTCGACTTTTCGAAGCCGTAATAAACTTCGACGCCTGAATAGCATCAACGAGCATCTTAAGCTCCGCAATCTCAAAAATCCGCGTTTCGAGCTTGTATTTTGGTGGTCTTGTCTGAGTGTGCGACACCTCAAACCCAAGCTCTGCCAAGGTCATAAAATCGTCGTATATACTCTTTCGCTCTGCCGAAATTCCATATTCATCAAGCCGAGATATTATTTCAGGCATAGAGAGACCGTGCTCCTCGTCGGTTTCTCTCATAAGTATTTCAATAAGCCTAAACAGCTTTTGCTTCTGATTCTCACGCTTTGGCATATCTCACCTCAAAAAGAAAATAGTGTACAGATTATAGTACACCGTTATTATAATAGATTTACAATCTAAAGTCAATATAAAATGACTGGCATTTCAAAATTTCTGCAAAATACACACTAACAGGTCGCAACTCTCAGCGAAAAATCGCAAGTGTTACGTAACCTCCGAACCTCTTGTTGCTTTGCGATTGAATTTTTCACTAAATATTTATTGTCTTTTTTTGTTTTTTATGATAGAATATAAACGAAAGGAAGTGATTTTAATGGGATTTTTCTCAAAGCTTTTCAAAAAGAAGAATAAGAAAAAGGAGAAAACGCCCGAATTAAATACAAACGAGCGCAAAATCGAAGCAGAACCAAAGCAACCCGCAACACAGGTCGGTGTCGAACAAAAGGCTCCCGTCACAACTCAGCAAAAGCCGAAGGCACCCGCGCCAAAGGTAAAATCAGAAGTGGCAAAACCAAAGCAACAGGAACTTAGTCAAACGGCGGAAGCTCCCAGGCCGAAGCCCAAAGCCACAAAAGAAACTGTGCGACCAGAGTCCGCAAAGAGCGGAAACAGCGGATTTTTCGAGATAAAAAAATCTAAAGACGACCGCTACGTATTCAACCTTTTTGCATCTAACAGAGTGATTGTTGCAACCTCACAGGTCTACTCTTCACCACAGAGTGCTCTTAATGGCATCAACAGCGTAATCGCAAATGCCGAATCGGCAAACGTAGAGGACCGGACCGTGAAGGATTTTGTTCCGCAAAATTATCCCAAATGGGAAATATACAAGGACAAGGGCGGTGATTTCCGCTTCAGGCTCTCCGCATCGAACGGAAGCTGCATCTGTCATTCCCAAGGATATACCAGCAAGGCCAATTGTAAAAAAGGTATTGAAAGCATAATTAAAAACACAAAAAACGCAAAGATTGAAAAAACATATCTTAAAAAGCAGTAAATATAGAAAAACCACCTATGTTACACAAAAGTATCCTAGGTGGTTTTATTTTTGAAAAAGACGAAGCCTTCAAAGCCACAGGCTTTAGGCTTGCAAGGATTATGTCGATTCAACCGAGTCGCAGCTTTAACGACGTGTCGGCTAATTTATACAGCCGAAAAAACAAAAAGTCCGGCTATTGCCAGACTCCAATATATAAATTTTGCGAAGAGAAATTTCGCAAGACAAGGCAAAGCGAGCAAACGAAATGAAGCCGTAGTGACCTACGGCGATTTGAGTGCGTCGATGCTTTAACGCGGTATTGCGGAATTTATCAAAGCAAAAAATGTTCATTGAAAACCGAATAAGAATCAAAACGAAGCTCAAACGTACGCTGAACTATTGCAAACAACAGTTCAAGCCCTCGGTCAATTAGTATCGCTCAACTGAATACATTACTGCACTTACATCTGCGACCTATCAATCTCGTAGTCTACGAGCGACCTTACTCATTTGA
>JAZLAO010000017.1:0-32313 GCA_045613205.1 Eubacteriales bacterium
AGCACGGGCTCGATTGATTCGAGCACCTCGCGGACGGTCTGATGAAATTCAGACTCTCCGGGATTTCTGCGCTCAACGCGCGCCATAAGGTCGTTAAGATATTCTGATTTAAACATTGGTTTTTCCTCCAAAACAAGTATAAATAGATTCTATCATATTTATATCATAAAATCAATAGGTTTGCAAGATTTTTTCAAATTCTTGCAATTTTAATGAAACAATTTCAATTTTTGCGGTATATTTGCAGTAAATGCCTAAAAACATTTCACAATCTGTAAAATAAAACCTGTTATGCCGGCAGCAAATACGGGTAAACTAAATAAAAAACGAAGGATGTTTATTTTGTCTTTTACGGTGAAGAAAAAATTGAACGGAAAAATCAGCTCACCCTTATGGTCGATAGCGTCAAATTTTGCCTCTCGAGGTCTCACCTTTGTTTTTACCCCGATATTTACGAGGATTCTCTCACCGTCCGAGTTCGGTATCTACTCGCTTTACGTCAGTCTTATGGGGATTTTCACAGTAGTTACCACCTTCGAGATTTCGGGCAGCGTGATGTATCGGGGACTTGCAAAATTCGCGGGAGAACGAAAAGCAAAATACCTCTCCGGTGCGCTCGGTGCGATTGTGACGCTTAATATTCTTTTTCTCACCTTATATATAATATTCCGCGATAGACTTAATGATATAACCTCACTTAATACCCGACTTACTGTTTTTTTGTTTTTGCAGGTTTTTCTGAACGCGGCTATGGGCATTCATTTTGCCGAAAGAAGATATTCCGGAGCATATCGAAGCGTAGCTCTTCTTAACGTGGGTATGGGTACTCTATCTCCCATTTTGGCACTAACCTTTATTTATCTTGGCGGAGGCGGCGAATCAAGAATCATAGCTCCGCTTGTGAGCACCGCATTTTTTGCAATCCCCGTAATTTACAGAATAATAAAAAAAGGAAAAAGCCTTTTTTCAAAGGAAACCTGGGGCTTCTTGTTCAGAATCGCCCCACCGATGCTGCCGCATTATCTCTCGCTGTCACTGATAGCGCAGGTTGACAGAATAATAATAGCGCGCTCACTCGGTGAGGGCGCTGTAGGAAGATACTCGGCAGCGTATTCGGTGGGCTTTTTATTATCCCTTGTGACGAGCGGTTTGCTTCTGGTTTTGTCACCAATAACAATGCGATGGCAAAATGAAAATAAAACGGAAGCTCTCGGGGCAGTGCTTTCCGCATCCGGAAAGCTCATAGGCTATGCGACTCTCACCTTTTTAACTCTCGTCCCCGAAATATTTTACCTCGCAGTGTCGGGGGAATATTACGAAGCTCTTCCCGTGGTATATCCCGTGGCTTTATCTGCTGTTTTCCTGTTTTTATCAAACGCTGCATCGAACTCTCTTCTCCACTATGAAAAGCCTGCTTTTATAATGGGAAATTCTGTTTTTACGGCTGTTTTATGCGTTGCCTTAAGCCTTTTGTTTATTAGATTCTTCGGATACGTCGGAGGTGCATATGCCACCCTTATCTCATATTTTACCTTATACGTTTTAAATAATACAACCCTCAAAAAAATCTCAAAAAACACCTTAAATCTAAATTATAGCTACCGTTTTTGGCTATTGCTTACAGTTTACAGTATCGCAGCTTATATTCTTCGCTTCTCGTTTTTTGCAAGAATACTGCTGCTTTCCGCCTTAATGCTAATGCTGCTTCCCGAGCTAAAAAAATACAAAAAGCTTCTATTTGCATGAAATAACGAAGAGGGGCGCAAAACTGATGCCCCCCTCCTATTTTGCTTTTGCCGACAGAGCGAAAAGCTTCCGTGTATTTATTATCCGTAAAAATCAAAGCTTCCCTAGCGTCAGGGAAGCTTTGATTTTTATTTACTCTCTTTTAGAGCTGCCCTCTTCTGAGCCGCGAGTCTCTTTCTTTGGGGAGTATCGAGCACAACCTTACGAAGTCGGATACTCTTCGGGGTTACCTCTATAAGCTCGTCCTCTGAAATAAACTCGATAGCCTCCTCAAGAGAAAGCTGAACGGGAGTTATAAGAGTTAGCTTTTCGTCAGCGCCTGTCGAACGAATAGCGGTAAGATGCTTTTCACGGCATACGTTTACCTCAATATCGTCGGGCTTCGGGTTTTCACCGACTATCATACCCTCATATACAGGGGTAGCAGGACCGATAAAGAGAGGTCCTCTGTCCTGAGCTCCGAAAAGACCGTAGGTGGTAGACGTACCGGTTTCTGATGCAACGAGGGACGAGGTAAAGCGCGTCTTTATCTCACCGCGGAAGGGCTCGTATCCTGCAAAAAGGGTGGATATAATTCCCTCTCCGCGAGTGTCGGTCAGAAGCTCGCTTCTGTAGCCGAAAAGGCATCTTGTGGGAATCGAATAAAATAGCTTTTGGCGCTTGCCGTTAAGCTGCATATCAACGAGAGTTCCCTTTCTCGCACCGAGCTTTTCCATAACCGCGCCGAGATATTCCTCGGGAACGTCGATTATAACGTCCTCGATGGGCTCGCATTTAACACCGTCAATCTCCTTAAAGAGAACTCTGGGGTTTGAGCAGCAAAGCTCATAGCCCTCGCGGCGCATATTCTCAATAAGTATTGAAAGGTGCATTTCTCCTCTTCCTGCTACGCGGAAGCTGTCCGTCGTGTCACCGTCGGAAACTCTAAGGGATACGTCTCTCAGAAGCTCTCTGTAAAGGCGCGCGCGAAGATGGCGCGAGGTAACGTACTTACCCTCTTTGCCCGCAAAGGGAGAATCGTTTACCGAGAAGGTCATTTCCATCGTAGGCTCGCCAACCTTGACGAACTCAACCGGCTCAACCTTCGCAGGTGAGCACACCGTGTCACCTATTGAAATGTCCTCACAGCCCGAGAAGCAGACAATGTCGCCAACCTTAGCCTCGGTGACTTGGGTTCTCTTAAGGCCGTCGAACTGATATACCGAAACAATCTTTGCGGGGCGGGACTTTCCGTCCTTATCGTGATAGTTGCATATTGAAACGCCCTGACCCTGCTTTATAGAGCCGCGCTCAATTCTTCCGATACCGATTCTTCCGACGAACTCGTTATAGTCGATAGAGGAAACCAGAAGCTGAAGGGGGTCGTCCTCCTCACCCTCGGGCGCTGGCATATATTCGAGTATGGTATCAAGAAGGGGCTTAAGGTCAGTGCCCGGGGTGTGCGGGTCAAAGGATGCAGTTCCCGCTCTGCCCGAGCAGAAAAGCATAGGTGAGTCGAGCTGCTCATTAGTCGCGTTAAGCTCAAGAAGAAGCTCGAGCACCTCGTCGCCTATCTCGTCAAGACGGGCATCGGGGCGGTCGATTTTATTTACTACGACGATTACTCTGTGATTCATAGCAAGCGCTTTTTCAAGCACGAATCTTGTCTGCGGCATAGGTCCCTCCGCCGCATCAACGAGAAGTATAACACCGTTTACCATTTTGAGTATACGCTCAACCTCACCGCCAAAATCCGCGTGGCCGGGAGTATCAACGACGTTAATCTTTACGCCCTTATAGTAGATTGCAGTATTCTTTGCAAGAATGGTTATACCGCGCTCGCGCTCAAGGTCGTTCGAGACCATAACGCGATCGGTTGTTTCCTGATTTTCGCGGTAGATACCGCCCTGACGGAGCATCTCGTCAACGAGGGTGGTCTTACCGTGGTCAACGTGCGCAATTATAGCGATATTTCTAAGGTCTGTACGCTTCATATTCTCTCCTAAACTTTGTATAACTTATTAACTTATATATTCTAACACATTTTTACAAAAAATGCAAATTTATTTTTTACATATTTTCATAAGCTTTTTTTCCTGTTTTTATGTATGTGATACAAAAAAAGCAAAGCCACTGTCAAAAACGGCAGCGGCTTTTACGGTTTTTTCGTTCATTAAGTGTCAAGCTTTGGGTTTTCCTGCGCAAATTTTTTCATAAACACAACCAGCTTTTCAACGCCCTCCACAGGCATTGCGTTGTAAATTGAAGCGCGCATTCCGCCGACAGATGAGTGACCTTCAAGATTTAAAAGCCCCTCGTTTTTAGCTTCCTCGGCAAATTTCTTGTCAAGTGAATCGTCTCCCGTGACGAAGACTACGTTCATCATAGAACGGCACTTTTTATCAACGGGTGCTGTGTAATAGGTCTGACTGTCAAGGTAATCGTACATTACGCTCGCTTTTCTTTCGTTGCGGCGCTTCATTTCCTCGAGTCCGCCGAGCGATTTTATCCATTCAAAGACAAGCTTTGCAACATAAACACTCCACACGGGTGCGCGGTTAAAATCTCCCTCGCTCTCACCTGCGTATTTATAATTGAGGTGAGTCGGTGAATCGGTTAAAGCTCCCGTAGTCAAATCGTCGCGCACTATAAGCACGGTAAGCCCCGAAGCTCCGATTCCGCATTCGGCATTCGCGTATATCAGGGCAAATTTAGGAACTTCAATAGGCTCGGAGAGTAAAAATGAGGACATATCCGCAACGAGCGGTATATTACCGGTGTCCGGGATATAGTGGAACTTCGTTCCGTAGACTATATTGTTGAAGCAGATATGAACGTAATCTGCATCGGGACGGAAATGACTGCGCTTGGTCTCGGGAACGGTTGAGAATGACGGAGTCGCTCCTGCGCTTGAGGCGGCTATGGCAATATCTCCGTACTTTTTCGCTTCGAGCGAAGCATTCTTTGAAAGCCTGCCGGATATTATGTAGTCGGCGCACTTGTGGTCAGAGAGAAGATTCAAGGGTATTGCCGCATACTGCAGGTCGGAAGCGCCGCTCATGAAGAAAACCTTATATCCCTCCGGAATATCCATAAGCTCACGCAAAAGCTTTTCTGCCGAAGAAAAAATTTCGTTATACTCACGGCTTTCACGGCTGATTTCCATAACCGACATTCCGGTGCCGTTGTAATTTGATACGGCTTCGTTTAAGCTTTCGATTATTTCTGTCGGCAGCATTGAGGGGCCCGACGAAAAATTATATACTCTATCCATAACTTGTTATCTCCTTAATCTTAAAAACGTCAAGAAGCGAGAGAAAATTCCTGCATCCACCGTTCGAATATAGGCTCGTATACCTCTCTATTTTTATTGTCACAGGACATTGTAACGTGAACAAGCGAATACTTGTCCCTCATAACGACGTTGAAATAGAAGGTATTTTCAGGCTCGTAGAAATATCTCTGAACTATCTTTTGATTTTCCTCGTCGTACTCCTCCTCGATGTTGTCATATACGTATCCGTTGGCTTCTTCATGCCAGTCGACGTATTCCTTTACCGTGGAGTCCATATTGAGAGAAAGGTCAACAAGCAAAGACTCTCTGGAATAGTAATAGATGAAAAACTCCGTTCCGTCACCGCGGTTTGAAAAACAAATGTCAGCATAGGTTGTGGGGACGTTTATCTTTTTCATATAGTCGGGAAGGGCGAAATTCAATCCGCACTCGCTGTAACTGATAAGCTCTTCGGAAATTTCAACGCTCTTCTTCCATTTGTCAAATTTCTTTTCGTACTCACCACGAAGCGCTTTTTTGCACGTCATGCGGAAGTGATAGTAAACGTTGTCGCTCCTTAAGAAATAATCGTGCGAAAACAGTTCCTCACCGTCGACTGTTTCGATGTATTTCATGGTATACGTGTCACTTTTTCCGTCATACTTTGAGGAAATAGGCTGTATGTTATTTTTTGATGCGTAGTGCTCGGCAAAGCCCACAATCGAGAGCCCCTCAGAAAGCTCCTCGGCAATTTGGGAGGCGGGATAATAATATATCAGAACCTTAGTTCCGTCCTCCTCATTCGCGTATGCGCCGTAGCCGTCGGAAATAAGCTTTCCCATATATTCGGGCAGAGCGAAATCAAGTCCTCCGACACTCAGCTTTTCCGCTTCCTCACCGCAGGAAACCAGTGATGCAAGGGTTACCAAAACCAAGGCAAAGGCGATTGCTTTTTTGATTAGTTTTTTTATCATAACAAATCCTCTGAATTTATAATTTACAGTGTAAAATAAAGGTTTTCGGCATATTTCAAAAAGTCGGTGCGCCCCTGTGCCTTAAGCTCCGGGACGGTAGTAAAAAGAATTACAAAGTAGGCATAAGCCGAGCGATAAAACGCCTCAAGGTAGTAGTACTTAACACTGCTTATTCTGTCTTCATATTCACAATAGACAAACTTATCGCTTTTAAGCTTTGCATCTCTGTCGCAGCGCTCAAGCCAGAACTCGCCAAACTCGTATGCGCTCATCGTTTCGGATATTCCCTCTACCACTGCGTCAATGAAGGATATACGAAGCACCGCAACGGCATAATTACCGTTCGAATAGGTTACGTTGAAATTTTCGTTTTCTATTTCTTCAAAATCGTCGGTAAGCGGCAGCCGCAGCTCGCAATAGGAAAACACCTCTTCCGAGCAGGAAAAAAATGAGAAGCAAAGCGCAAGAGTTATAATTAACGACAATGCTCTTTTAAACAATGGCTTCTACCCCCCGTACAATTTCTGCCGGGTGACTCACTATAAGGTCAGCGCCTGCCGCCTCAAGCTCGTCGCGCTTCCGAAATCCCCAGAGAACGCCTATTGACGTTGCAGCCCCAAGGTTCTTGCCTGTTTCAATGTCGGTGGATGTGTCGCCAATCCAGGCGGTTTCCTTTTCACTTATGCCAAGCTTTTCAAGTATTCCTATGGCTGCCGTAGGGTCCGGTTTCAAGGGAACTCCGTCCTTACCGCCCGCTGCCAAATCGAAGGTTCCGGGAAAAAAATGCTCAACTATACTCTTAACCGACGTGTCAGGCTTGTTTGAAAGCACGGCAAGCTTTATTCCACGCTCTTTAAGCTCGGCAAGCATATCCGAAATTCCGTCAAATGCGTCCGTGAGATAAAGAGGCGCTTCGTCGTATGCAGGGACGTACTCGGCAAGTATCGACTCTATGCGCTCCCTGTCGTATATTCCCTTGGAATTAAGCGAGCGCTCTATAAGCTTATACGCACCGTTGCCAGCAAAATATTTGCACTCATCGACGGTAATAGGCTCTATACCGTGTTTTTCAAGTATTAAGTTAACGTAGTAGGTTATCGTTGTTATAGTATCAAGAATTGTACCGTCAAGGTCAAAAATACAGCATTTAATCATAATTAATTATATTCTCCTTAGTTTTGCAAAGGTTGCCATAAGTTTTTTGGTGACACCCGTGTCAAATTTCACCTCGTAAAGAACGTCTCCGCCCATATCGCGCGCCGAGATAATCACGCCCTCTCCGAACATTGCATGCGCAACTCTTGAACCCGGTGAAAGCTTTTTGATTCCGTAGCTCTCAGCACCGGCTTTTGTTCTCACCGAGCTGTTTATTTCGGGGCGGCGCGAGAACTCGCGCGACACCTCCTCGCGATAAGCTCTTCTCGGATTTGGGTTATACGACAGGGGCGCACGCGGAGGAGCTTTTCTCGGTCCGTCGCGCTCTATTAGCGTCTCAGGCACTTCCTCCCTTATAAAGCAGGATAGCATTCCGTAATTTGTCCTGCCGTACATAGTTCTGTTCTTCGCGTAGGTTACGTAAAGCTTTTCCTTGGCTCTCGTTATGGCAACGTAAGCAAGGCGTCTTTCCTCACTCATCTCGTCGGGCTCGCCTAAATTCTGCTGCGATGGGAATATTCCGTCCTCCATTCCTGCGAGGAATACCACGGGAAACTCAAGTCCCTTTGCAGCGTGAACCGTCATAAGCACTACTGCATCTGCGTTCTCGTCGTACTTATCAACGTCGCTGATAAGTGAGATTTCCTCAAGGAATCCCGGAAGAGTCGGCTCTGTGCCGATGCTCTCGCACCGTTTTTCATATTCTACGGCAGCCGAGATAAACTCGTTTACGTTGGCGATTTTGCCCTCTCCCTCAAAGCCCTCGGCTGTAAGCATATCCTTATAGCCCGTCCTCTCGAATACCGTCGATATAAGCTCTGACGGCAGAGTGACATCGGACTTGATTTTTTCAATCATTCCCACGAACGAAAGAAGCTTCTCGGCACTCTTTGAAAGTGCTTCGTACGCACCGACGTTCTTCATCACCTCGTACATAGAGGTGTTAAGGCTTTCCGCAATCGACTCTATAGCCTCAACGGTTGCCGTGCCGATTTTTCGTTTGGGCTCGTTTATTATCCTCTTAAGCCTTAGATTATCGCTCGGTGAGTTAATGATTGCAAGATAGGCTGCAATATCCTTTATTTCCTTGCGGTCGTAGAATCGCATTGAGCCGAGAATTCTATAGGGAACACCGCTTTTGGCAAAGGCTGTTTCAAGCGAACGGGCAAGCTCGTTGACTCTGTAAAGAATCGCAAAGTCCGAGTAGCTTCTTCCCTCGGTTCTTATTGCATGAGTTATCCTGTCTATTATATATCTTCCCTCGTCGTTCTGGTCAAATGCCTCGCGAAGCGTTATCTTTGCGCCCTCACCCTTATCGCACCAGAGCCTTTTTGCGTGGCGGTTGTCGTTATGCTTTATAACGGCGTTTGCCGCCTCGAGTATATTCTCTGTCGAACGGTAATTCTGCTCAAGCTTCACCACTGTGGCGTCGGGATAGGTTTTGTCAAAATTAAGTATGTTTTCAACCGTCGCGCCTCTGAAACGGTATATACTCTGGTCGTCGTCACCGCCAACCATAATGTTTCTGTATTTATCCGAGAGCAGCCCCGTCAGAACAAACTGAGCGTAGTTTGTATCCTGGTACTCGTCAACGAGAACGTATCTGAACTTATTTTGATAGTACTCCCTCACCTCTCGGTCATTTGTAAGAAGCTCAACAGTCTTCATTATTATATCGTCAAAATCAACGGCATTGTATTCCATAAGCTTTTTCTGATAAAGTCGGTATACTGCCGCTATATCCTTAGTCCTCGGGTCAACGGTTATCTCGAAATTATCGCTTGATACAAGCTTATCCTTAGCTATGCTTATGGCATTTGCAACCGCTTTTGGAGAGAGCCTTTTTTCGTCTATGTAAAGCTCCTTCATACAAATGGAAATCATTCGCTTTTTATCGTCGGTGTCGTAAATCGAAAAACCGTCGCGGTATCCGAGTCTGTCAGCGTATTTACGGAGTATACGCATGCAAACGGAATGGAACGTGCCCGTCCAGATTGAGTCGGTTATCGTGGAATCGTTAAACGTAGCGAGTATTCTTTCCTTAATTTCTCTTGCCGCCTTGTTTGTAAAGGTAATGGCAAGAACCTGCCACGGAGGACAGGACTCGCAAATGAAATCCGGAAGAATCGCAGAAATCTCCTCAGAGGATAAATTTTTAGCATCTTCAAGCGCCAAAACGTCCTCTTCGGTAAGAGAGCCGTCGACGTTTTCCGAAAAATACGCATTGCCGTACTTTATAACGTAAGCTATTCTGTTAACCAAAACGGTAGTCTTTCCGCTTCCTGCGCCTGCAAGCACGAGAAGAGGCCCGCGGGTTGAAAAAACAGCCCGGCACTGCTCTTTATTAAGCTTTTCACCGTACACCTTGTCAAACAAGGCGCGTTTTGCCGAAATATATCTTTTCTGAAGCTCGTTTATCAAGGTTTTTTCTCCGTTTTTGTCATTCGTAAAATTTGCGATGTTTTTTTGAAAGGCTTTTTTTCATTTCGTCAAAAATCTTTTCAAAGCAGGCTCTGAATATTGCTGTATAGATTGTATTTTTCTCTTCTTTTTCTTAATTTCATTTTTTTGAAAAACAACTTTTCCACATTCAAATCTGTTGAAAATGTGGAAAATTTTTTGTCGAAAAACTCAGAAATCCGTAGTTTTTCCGTTGGACAAGTAGGTTTTACCCACAAGTTTTCAACATTGACCGACACATAGGCTGTTGATAACTAAAAAATCACAAAAAATCTACTTTTCCGTTTTTTACCCTCATAGAGCGAAATTTATCTTTTTGGCGTCTTTTTTTGACATTTGCAATTCTGCCCTGCATTTTTGTAAAAAATAGTTCGTAATTTTTACTACTTTTGCAAGAGGTGAAGCAAATCAACCCCTTTTCGTCCGTGACTTTGCTGCGGGCTGCAATGTCTTGCCGCCTCTTGATTTTGTGCCGTTTTTCTTGGGATTTTGAGGCTTCACACCCCCGATTTTCGTAGGTCTTTGAAGCTTTTTCGCCCCTCTTTCAGAGGGCTTCGATTTTTCGCGCGGAAGGTACATCGTGCGTCCCTTTTGTCCGAAGGCTTCCCTTACGAGACAGGAAGCAGAAGAACCGATAAGGTCCTCGCGCCCGGCCTTTTTCAGAGCTTCGCGGACAAGATTCGCATTTTCAGGCTTTGAGAACTGCAAAAGAGCCCTTTGGAGCTGCTTTTCTCTGTAATCGGTGGTTACGTAGACGTTTTTTCCGTTCATAGGATTTATGCCCGTGTAATACATAACGGTGGAAATCGTTCCCGGAGTAGGATAAAAATCCTGCACCTGCTCGGGCGAGTAGCCCCATTTTTTGAGCCAAAGAGCCATCTCAACCGCATCCTTCATAGTCGTGCCGGGGTGGCTTGACATAAGATACGGAACTATATACTGCTCAAGACCCGCCTTTTCAGTCAGGTCAAAATATTTCTTTTTAAATCTTTCAAACACCTCAACAGAGGGCTTGCCCATCATGGCAAGAGCGCTGTTTGAGCAATGCTCGGGAGCGACCTTGAGCTGACCCGAAACGTGCCTTTCGACAAGCTGACGGAAAAATGAGTCGTCGCTGTCGTAAATAAGGTAATCAAATCGGATACCCGAACGGACGAAAACCTTTTTCACCCCGTCAATCTTCTCTATCTCGGAGAGCATATGCGCATATTCTGTATGGTCAATCTTAAGATTTTTACACGGTGTTGGCGCAAGGCATTTTTTATTCGGGCAAACACCGCACTCTGCCTGCTTATCGCAGGAGGGATACCTGAAATTCGCTGTCGGACCTCCGACATCGTTTATGTAGCCCTTAAAATCGGGCATTTTTGCAATAAGCCTTGCCTCGCGGAGAACACTCTCGACGCTTCTTGAGCGCACCTCTCGCCCCTGATGAAAGGCTATCGCGCAGAAGTTGCAGGCACCGAAGCAGCCACGGTTATGGGTTATCGAGAATTTAACCTCGGTTATCGCTGGAACACCGCCCTCGGCGTCGTAATCGGGGTGATAGTCGCGTGCGTAAGGCAAAGAGTACACACGGTCAAGCTCCTCGCGGGTAAGCGGGGGCATGGGCGGATTCTGCACCAGCATTTTATCGCCGTAATATTCGATTATTGCCTTGCCTCTTACCGAATCGGTATTTTTATATTGAATTGCAAACGCCTTGGCATATGCCTTTTTATCTTCCTTTAAGGTGTCATAGTCGCCTATTTCTATCGAGTCGAAGAAAACCTTATCTCCGCGCTTAGCAAGATAAACCGAGCCGCGAACGTCACGGATTTTCTTCACGGGCACGCCCTTGTCAAGAAGCTTCGCAATGCGAACTATAATATTTTCACCCATTCCGTAGGTGAGTATATCCGCGCGCGAGTCAACGAGAATGCTTCGCCTTACTCTGTCATCCCAGTAGTCGTAATGAGCGAATCGGCGGAGAGACGCTTCAAGACCGCCGATAATAATAGGCACGTCACCGTAAGCCTCTCTGATTCTGTTACAGTAAACGATAGCCGCCCTGTCAGGACGTCTTCCCGACTTTCCGCCCGGTGAGTAATAGTCGTAGGAGCGCCTTTTTTTCGACACGGTATAGTGCGCGACCATTGAATCTATGTTTCCGCTTGAAACAAGAAACGCGAGTCTTGGCTTTCCGAAGCGGCGAAAATCCTCACAGCTCTTGTAGTCGGGCTGTGAAAGCACGGCAACTCTGAAGCCCTCGGCTTCAAGTACTCTGGTAATTATAGCTGCGCCAAAAGACGGGTGATCGACGTATGCGTCGCCCGTTACGTAAACGAAATCAACCTCCGACCAGGACCGCGCGCGTACGTCGTCGGCAGTGGTGGGGAGAAAATCCGCTCTGCTTTTCATTTGACACCTCTTTTTCTAAAAAGAGGCTCTCTCAATAATGAGTCGGCCTCCCTTGTTGCATTTTATCAAATAGTAAAGTTATCGAGATTAACCTCTGTCTGCGTGCCGTCAGCCATGTTTTTAAGCTGAGCTCTGCCTGCGTCGATTTCGGAATCGCCTATAATAAGGGTATACTCCGCGCCTATTTTGTTCGCGTATTTCATCTGAGCCTTAAGGCTTCTGCCGACAATATCGCACTCGGCATATTCGCCCGCGCGTCTCATTCTTTCGGTTATCTCAAGTGACTTAACAACGGCTCTGTCGCCAAGCGCGGCTATATAGAGCTTCGGCTTTCTCGTCTCTATTTTATCCAGCCCCTGCTCGCGCATCGCAAGAATTACTCTCGTAATTCCCATACCGAAGCCTATGCCGGAAAGCGCAGGACCGCCAAGCGACTCTACGAGTCCGTCATATCTTCCGCCGCCGCACACCGTGGACTGCGCTCCGATGCCCTCTGCAATAAACTCAAACACCGTACCGGTATAGTAATCAAGACCTCTTACAATAGAGGTGTCAACGGTGTATTCGAGTCCCATAGCGTCAAGGGAAGCCTTGAGAAGCTCGAATTTTGACGAGCAGCACTCGCAAAGGTGGTCAACCGTTTTGGGCGCGTCCTTTGCAAGACGGGCGCAATCGGGATTCTTGCAGTCGAGAAGACGGAGGGGATTTTTTGAAAGTCTGGTTTTGCAGGTATCGCAAAGCTTGTCCTCGTTTGCCGAGTAGTAATCCACGAGAGCTTTACGGTAATTCGGTCTGCATTCCTTGCAGCCGATAGAGTTTATGTGAAGCCTTACGTTTTTAAGTCCGAGCCTTTTAAGAACCGAGGAGGCGAGAGCCATGACGGTAGCATCGGCAGCAGGGCTTTCCGCACCGAACATCTCTGTTCCGAACTGGAAGAACTCACGGCTTCTTCCCGCCTGAGGCTTCTCGTGGCGGAAGCAGGATATAATGTAATAATATTTAAGGGGCATCGGGTCGGAGCACTTACCGTTCTCGATTATTGCGCGCACAACCGAAGCCGTACCCTCGGGGCGAAGAGAGATAGACCTGTTTTCCTCTCTGTCGGCAAAGGTATACATTTCCTTCTGAACGACGTCGGTGGTATCTCCGACACCTCTGACAAAAAGCTCTGTATTTTCAAAGGTGGGCGTGCGGATTTCACCGTATCCGTATTTTTCGGCTTCCTCCCTCATTACCCCCTCAATGTATCTGAAAAGCGGGGTTTCGCTTGGCAGAATATCCATCGTTCCTTTAATTTTCTGTATCATTTTTACTGTCCTCTTCGTGTGATTTGTTTAATAAAAATTCAAGCCTTTCCGACTCACCGAGCCACTCAAGCATTCCGACGACCGCCTCAAATCCGGTTGCAAATCTGTAATCCCTGACGCTTGCGTGCTTTGGCTTGTTAAGATGCGTAGAGTTTGACGCGCGTCTGAATACGTCGGCCTCGTCTTCGGTCAGAAGTCCGGCTATTTTTTCGTACATTCTCGCCTGTGCTTCTGCCGTTACGTACCTCAGCGCCTCGCGGTTGAGGTCCGAGGATTTTGTCAGTCCCCGGGTTAAGAGCATCCGTCTGACGTAAAGTGCATGACGGGCATCGCCAAGGTAGGACAGCGCCGCCACCGACGGCAGAGCTGCTCCGCAAATTTTTTTATCCATTTCGTTCGGTTACCGCCTAAAAATATATCTCTTTGCTATTATATCATATTAAACGCTAAAAATCAACACTTATATAATGTAAAATATTTTCAAAAATACTTGAAAAAAAATTTAGCAGATGTTATAATAGTGTATATGAATGAGTTTAGCTATATTGAGAGAAATTATAACGCTCTGCTCGAGGATATAAACCGTTTATCCGAAAAGCTCGGTGTTAACCTGCCGACGCTCGTATCGGTCACAAAAAGCGGAAGCGACGGGGAGCTTATCGCCCTTGCAAATGCGGGCGCTGTCGACATCGGTGAAAACCGTCCGGCAGAGGTATGCCGCAGAGGCAAAATTTTAAGAGATTCGGGTTTTTCACCCCGCATGCACGAAATCGGAACGCTTCAGAGGAACAAAATCAAGCTTATTGCCGACTCGGTATATATGATTCACTCGGTCGACTCTTTACGCTTGGCGACTGATATAGACAGGCACGCAAAGCTGCACGGAAGAATAATTCCGATACTTATTGAGGTTAACTCGGCAATGGAAGAGCAGAAAAGCGGTGTTATGCCTAACGGCACGGAAAGGCTTTTGTGCGAAATTCTTGAGCTTTCAAACGTCAGTGTGGCAGGTCTTATGACCATGGGCCCCGCTACCGAAAACGGAGAGGAGCTCCGCCCCTATTTCAGAAATACTAAAAAATTGTTCGACGAGCTGAATTCCCGCTACGGCTTTGGCGACACGCCCACGCTCTCCATGGGTATGAGCGATTCGTGGCAGGTAGCTGTTGAGGAGGGCTCGACCCTTATCAGAGTCGGACGGAAATTATTTATAAAATAAAGGAGAAGTAAAAATGTTCGAAGTACTTAGAAAAAAGCTTGCTAAAGCAGCTAACGAAGACGAGGAAATAATTTTCAAGCCCTATGAGGAAAAGCCCGCAGTGCCCGCGCACTCGATTGAGTCATCATCCGAGACTATTGCAGAGACGCCCTCGCTTGAAGGAAACAATATTGAGCTCAAGGTTGTAAGACCCGAGTCTATAGACGAGATATTCACTATTGCCGATTACCTTATGGACGGATGCACCGTAGTTCTTAACCTCGAGGTTATCTCGGGCGACGTCGTTACGAGAATGCTCGACTTTCTCAACGGTGTTACCTACACCACGGGCGGTGAAATCAAGAACGTTTCTCAGGGAACTTATATAATAACCCCTAACGGAATAAACCTCAACAAATAAATAACGAAAAAAACGGCGTTATACCTGCCGTTTTTTTATTCTGACAAGAGAGTGAAAAGTGGAAACCTTATTTTACCTTTTAGCAAGCTTCGTTGCTGCGGTGCTTGATATTGTTTCGCTCGCAATGATAGCGCGTATGATTTTTTCGCTGTTCGACGCTATGGGAGAGAGCCGAATTTCTATGTTCCTTACTTGCGTAACCGAGCCCTTTATCATGCCCGTGCGTTTTCTGCTTGTAAAATTCAATATACTGCAAAATTCTCCTATTGACTGGTCATTCACTATCGCCTACTTTGTAATGGTGCTTCTCCGCATGTTCCTGCCGGTGTTTTAAGGAGTGATTTGAAATGAAAAAATTATCTGTTTTTGAATATACACTGTATTCTGCCATAATTCTCGCGGGCATCGCCATCGACCAGCTCACGAAATGGCTGACAGTAAAATTTTTAAGTCCGATAGATACCGTTCCCTTGATAAAGGACGTGCTTCACCTGACCTACGTTGAAAACAGAGGTGCGGCATTCGGTATGCTCGCAAATCACAGGTGGGTGTTTATCATTGTTTCAACAGTGACTATACTTGCCCTGCTCTACGTTCTGTTTTCCGCAAAGCTTCCGAATAGGCTATATACCGTGTCGGTATCAATGATTATATCCGGCGGTATCGGGAATATGATAGACAGAACCGTTTTGGGATACGTAGTAGACTTTATTGATTTCAGACTTATAAACTTCGCTGTTTTCAACGGTGCCGACTCCTTTGTTTGCGTTGGCGCCGGAATACTTATTCTTGCACTCATTCTCGACATTATCAAAGAGGGCCGAAAGCGAGATAAAGAAAATTGAAATACACCGTAACAGAAAAGGACTCGGGTATCCGTCTTGACGTTTTCGTATCGGAAAATACCGAGCTTTCACGAAGCGCCGCAGCAAAGCTTATCGAGTGCGGAAGCGTCACCGTCGCGGGCAAATCCTCGCAGAAAAAATACGAGGTAAAGCCGGGCGACGAGGTTGAGGTATTCCTTCCCGAGCCCGAAATTTCCGAGGCGCTCCCAGAAGAAATTCCCCTCGATATAGTGTACGAGGACGGGGATATTATCGTAATAAACAAGCCGTCCGGAATGGTAGTCCACCCCGCTCCCGGAAATTACACGGGTACGCTCGTCAACGCCCTGCTGCACCATTGCAACGGCTCGCTTTCGGGCATCGGAGGTGTTATACGCCCCGGAATAGTTCACCGAATTGACAAGGATACGAGCGGACTTTTAGTAGTTGCCAAAAACGACGCGGCACACATCTCACTCTCTGAGCAGCTTGAGCGGCACGACGTCGTAAGAGAATATCACGCGCTTGTGCGCGGCGGTTTTAAATGTGACACGGGTACGGTCGATGCCCCGATAGGAAGACACCCCGTAGACAGAAAGAAAATGGCAGTCCTACTCTCCCCCGCGGCACACGCGAAGCCCGCGGTAACGCATTACGAGGTGCTCCGCCGTTTTGGCGATATAAGCCACTTAAAGTGTGTTCTTGAAACGGGAAGAACGCATCAGATACGAGTACATATGGCGTATATCGGACATCAACTGCTTGGCGACGAGGTGTACGCGACAAGCAAAACCCGCTTCGAAAAGCTGCACGCCCCCCTGTTTGACGGTCAGGCGCTCCACGCAAAACGCCTAACGCTCACCCACCCTAAAACGCAGGAGCGAATGACGTTTGAGTGCGACCTACCCGAAAACTTCAAAAAAATCCTTGAAATACTCGAAAAAGAAGCGGAAAATTAATTCGCTTCTTTTTTATATTTGTGTTTTACAAAACATCTCGGGCTATATTACAAAAACATAGCCTTTTTTACATTGCATTTAATTGCGACTTATTGTATAATTAAATAAAAAATGCTTGAGGTGAAAGCTATGATTAGAACAAAATTCGTATCGTCACTCGAAAAAGCTCTCATAGAGGAAAAAATAGAAGATTACGCGCCGCTTTCGAAAATCTCGGCACTCCGAGGCGAGCGCCTTTCGGTTCAGCTCCTACACACCTTTGAATACGAGCTCGATTCCGACCCTAAGTCAAGAAGCTCCTGCTTCGCAAAGCTGACGTGTGAGGGCGAGCTTGCAAAGTATGCCACCCTCCGCGACGTGTGCAATATTCCGATTTCAAGACCCGTCCTTGAAAAAGCTGTGGACGACAATGATTACGTAAGCAAACGCCCGGGACTCTTCCCCGACCTTCTCCGTCCGCTTCACTACGGAAGCACGGTTTGCTGCGCTCCGAGGCTGCTCGGCTCGGTTTGGGTTGAAATAGATATCCCAAAGGAGCTCGAAGCAGGCGAGTACGAGCTCAAGATAAAGCTTGATGCTGAGGAAAAGGGAGTGTCGGAAAGCTCCGTAAAAATCGAGGTTATAGCTGCTACGCTTCCCGACGAGGAGATATATTTTACCAACTGGTTCCACTGCGACTGTCTTTCGGAATACTATAACGTCGAGGCATGGTCGGAGCGCCACTGGGAGATTATCGAGAGCTTTGCGCGCTCGGCTGTGAGAGCGGGCATCAATATGCTCTTAACCCCCGTTTTCACCCTTGCGCTTGACACGGCTCCGGGCGGTGAACGTCCCACGACTCAGCTCGTCGGTGTCAAAAAAGACGGCGCTGTATACTCATTTGACTTCGCCTTACTTGACAGATGGATTGATATGTGTGACAAAGTAGGTATAAAGTATCTTGAAATTTCGCACCTTTTCACTCAGTGGGGAGCGGCTCACGCGCCCAAGGTCATGGCAACAGTAGACGGTGAATACAAAAAGATTTTCGGCTGGGAAACCGAGGCGGCAGGCGAGGAATATCCGTCATTCTTAAGAGCCTTTCTTAAGGCATTTCTCGCGCATATGAAAAAACGCGGTGACGACATGCGTTGCTTCTTCCATATCTCCGACGAGCCAAACGTAAAGCATCTTGAAAGCTATAAGTCGGCAAAGGCGGTAGTTGAAGACCTGCTTGCCGATTATCCCATAATGGACGCGCTTTCAAGCTATGATTTCTGGCAGCTCGGACTACTCAAAACTCCCATTCCCTCGTCAAACCATATAACGCCATTCCTTGAAGCTAAGGTCCCTAACCTCTGGACCTATTACTGCACCTCGCAGTGTCAGAAGGTGTCGAACAGATTCGTGCAGATGACCTCCTGGCGCAACCGTTCAATAGGATTTCAGATGTATAAATACAATATAGTGGGATTTTTGCACTGGGGCTTCAATTTCTATTTCAACTGGCATTCGGGCGACCTTATCAACCCCTATATTCAGCAGGACGGTGACGGTTGGATTCAGCCCGGCGACGCCTTCCTCGTATACCCCGGCACAAAGGGCGAAGCTCTTGAATCCATAAGACTTATGGTATTTTACGAAGCGCTCCAGGATATGAAGGCTATGAAGCTGTGCGAAAAGCTCTACGGCAAGGAAACCGTGGTAACCCTCATTGATAACACAATAGGCACCGACGTGACCTTTGATACCTGCGCTAAGTCAGCAGAGCAGATTCTCCTCCTCCGCGAGAAGATAAATAAACTTATAAAAGATAAAATCGGATAATTTTAAAAACAAAACATCAAAGAGCACGGCAACAATTATTTTACAATATTAACTCAGAAAGGTTAACCTTTTTATTAGCTTTGTCCAATGATATAATCGGCAAGTAAATCCGTGCCGAAAACTCCGATTGTTGCCAACAAAAAAACACTTACGTCGGGACTTAACTTGTCCTGCGTAAGTGTTTTTTTGTCGGTTGTTTTCTGCCGCTAGGTCAGAAAGCTCAGTACTCAACCGCTTTCGCGTATTCTCCGTCGGGAATCGGGGAAACGTAGCCCGACTTTGTTCTGTTTTCAAATTCAGCCTTTGCCGCGGTGATAATTTCGGGGTTTTCCATAAGCTCGATAGCCGAGCTTGCTATGACCTTTGCGGCAAGCAGAAGTCCCTTGTGACCTATCGAGGTCTTGCCTACCGATACGTTTTGCCAGGAGTGACCGGGCGCGCCCGAGATAAAGCAGGCGGTATAAACCTG
This sequence comes from Eubacteriales bacterium, assembly GCA_045613205.1. Lineage (GTDB taxonomy): Bacteria > Bacillota > Clostridia > Oscillospirales > CAG-272 > UBA1740. Next base: position 18,973 of record JAZLAO010000017.1, read on the forward strand.
AGCCGTGGGTGTTTGCCAGGAAACGTCACCGACGTCGGTCGAGCCGGGGGAGAAGGCATCACCCGTGTAAAGCGGCGCTATGAAATTGTTTATCGCAAGCTCACCGCCCGAGGTTATCTCGGACACCCACTCGCAAGCCTTGGAATCAAGCGAAGCCGCAAGCGACGGGATAGTGCCGTGCGTGTCGTAGGTGGACTTAAGCTTCTTTGCAAAATCCCATTCTTCATCGGTATATTCGGGCGCGCCGATTTCGGTAAGGTTTTTATATAGAAGCTTCTCAAGCTCGTGGTTCGGCACAGTGCCGGAGCAACCGTCGATAAATACGCGCTCATACTCGGTTTCGGTCATAAGAGCCGCGCCGTCGGCTATTTTGTCAACCCTCCCCAGAAGAGCGTTTGCATCGCTGACAAGCTTCGAGCGCACCATATAAAGCACGCTTGCCGTGGGCTGAACTACGTTCGGTGAAAAACCGCCGCCGTCTATTATCGCGTAGTGTATTCTAGCGTCGTCCTTGGTATGCTCGCGCAGATACTGAACACCCGTGTTCATAAGCTCGACGGCATCGAGCGCGCTTCTGCCGTTTTCGGGGTCGCCCGCTGCGTGAGAGGCTACGCCCTTGTATTTATAAAGGACTTGAAGGCAGGAGTTACAGGTGCCCGTCGTGACCTCGTTTACGTCCATCGGGTGCCAGGTGAGAGCCGCGTCGAGAGTGCGCCAAAGCTCGCCTTTTGCCATAAATGCCTTGCCTGCACCGCCCTCCTCACCGGGAGTGCCGTAGAATATTACCGTTCCGGGCTTGCCGGTTTCTTCAAGATATTTCTTTACACCGTATGCCGCCGCGAGAGCTCCCGCACCGAGCATATTATGGCCGCAGCCGTGACCCGTGCCGCCTTTTACAAGCTCCTCTTTGACTACACTGCCGCCCACCTGGGAAAGTCCCGAAAGGGCGTCGTATTCACCGAGAATTCCTATTACGGGCTTACCCGTGCCGTATTTTCCGAGGAAGGCGGTATCAATTCCCGCAACCTTTTCCTCGACCTCAAAACCAAGCTCGGAAAGAACTTTCACGTAAAGCTCGGTCGATTTATATTCCTTAAGCGAAAGCTCGGCAAACTCCCATATTTTGTCCGAAAGGTCGGTAAAGGTCTTTGAGTTTTCCTCTATTGCCTCTGTCGCTATCTTTTTCAAATTTTCAAGATTCATATTATTCACCCAATCAAACTATTTTATCAATTAAACTGTACAAATTCAGCCGAAGTGAGTATATTCCCGCTTCGGCTGTCATTTTCTCAAAATTCGCTTTTAAAGCACCTTCGACAAGAAATCCTTGAGTCTTGCATCCTTCGGGTTTTTAAATACCTCCTCAGGATTGCCCTCCTCTTTTATATGTCCCTCGTCAACGAAAAGAACTCTGTCCGAAACCTCGCGCGCAAAGCCCATTTCGTGAGTAACGATAACCATCGTCATGCCCTCGTTTGCAAGCTCCTTCATAAGATCAAGAACCTCGCCTATCATCTCGGGGTCGAGCGCGGAGGTCGGCTCGTCGAAGAGGATAACCTCGGGGTCCATTGCAAGCGCGCGGACTATCGCAATTCTCTGCTTTTGACCGCCCGAGAGCGTCGAGGGATATGCGTCAGCCTTATCCTCGAGTCCTATTCTCTTAAGAAGCTGCATAGCCTTCGCCTCGGCATTGGCTACGATCTGCGCCTTTGTGCGCGATTTGTCCTTCTTCTGAAGAGCCGTTTTCACGGGCGCGAGCATTATATTCTGTTTTACGGTTTTGTTATTGAAAAGATTGAACTGCTGGAACACCATACCCATTTTCTGTCTAGCGAGGTTGATGTTTATGTGATTTTCTTTATAGAGCTTCTTTATCGCAGCCTTATATTCCTTACCCTCAGCGGAGGAAAACTTCTCGTTAAGAAGGTCCTCAGCCTTTATCTTTGCTATTGCCGCGTCGGGCTCAACTCCCGAGGCAACAAGCTTCTTATATGTATTTGAAAGAGCTATGATTTCGGGGTGAAGATAGGGGTCAACGGGAGTCAGAAGGTTACCGTCAAGCCAAACCTCGCCAAAGGTGGGAACCTCAAGCAGATTCATGCAGCGAAGAAGGGTTGATTTACCCGAGCCCGAGGCTCCGATTATGGAAACGACCTCACCCTTTTTGATTTCGGTGGAAACGCCCTTCAAAACCTCAAGCTTTCCGAAATTTTTATATATGTTTTTAATCTCAAGCATGAGCCTTCATTTTCCTTTCTGCGAATTTGAGTCCCTTGGAGAGGATAAAGTTCATAACGAAGTATACAAGACCTACTACGATGAACGCGGGGAACGCATCGTGAGTAAATCCGACGTATTCCTTATAGAAGGTCATAAGCTCACCCGCAAAGAAGGTAGCCGCAAGAGAGGTTTCCTTAACTACGGTAATAAACTCATTTCCGAGCGCAGGAAGAATGTTCTTTACCGCCTGGGGAAGAACTATCTCGGTCATCGTCGTAACACCGTTAAGTCCAAGGCTTCTTGCCGCCTCGGTCTGTCCCTTATCGACAGCCTCAATACCCGAGCGGATTATCTCAGAAACGTAAGCCGCGCTATTCAGCGTAAGGGCAACCGCCGCGCAGATAAATGCCGAAATTATGGGGTCCATTCTGTTCATCTGCGGGAATATCATCGGCAGGCAGAAATAAATAACGTAAACCTGCAAGAGCGCAGGAGTTCCGCGGACGAACTCAACGATAGCCACCACAATCCACTTAAGAGGCTTAATTTTACCCATATTTGCAAATGCTAAGAAAGCACCGATAACGGTTCCGACTACGACCGCAATTGCCGCAAGCAAGAGGGTTTTCGTCGTATATTCGAATAATATCTGCTTCCAATACTTCGCAAATATATCCAACGTGCCCTTTAATATATCAAGAAAAAGCAAAGTGTTTATCTCCTTTTCGACGAATAAGCCGTTGCGCCATTAAGCGCAACGGCATTATTCAGATTATTTCATTATTTGCCAAGGATGTCCTTAAGGCACTTTTCGTATGCTACCTTCTTCGCAGCGTCCTCTGCGGTAGCCTCACCTGCAACGTAGTTGTCGTCGATTATGGGATTGTCATTTTCGTCAAATCCAACAATCTTCTTACCGTCGTCGGTGTAACCGAACTCGTCGATAGAGGTTACGTCACCGTAGGTCTTGCAAGCCTCGTACCAAGTATCGTAAATGTCAGCAGCCATAGCTTTTGCAAGGATGTCGTTGATAGTCTTAAGAAGCTCGGTATTGCCCTTCTGAAGAAGAACTACGTTGTTCTTATACTTTTCTTCAACTACGAAATCGAAGCCGGAGAACGCACCCTTCTTGGTGTCGTCGGTCTTGTCATCTGTGGTAGCAATAAGAGCGTCACCGTTACCCTTCGCAACTGCGAGAGCGTCAATCTGACCGTTCATAAGTGCGGTGTAAGCCATGTTGATGTCCTCATACTTAACGAGGGTTGCGCCCTTGGATACAAGCTGCTCGGTAACGAGGAGCTCCTGAAGAGAACCGCCCTGAGCGCCAACCTTAAGTCCCGAATAGGACTCAGCAGTGGTCCACTTGTTTGCGTTAGCCGCGGTGGTGATGGTAACCTGCTCGGTCTCGTTTTCACCTGCTATGTAGTAATCGGTAATTTCGAACTTTTCAGCACGCTCAGCGGTCCAAGAGAAGCCGGAGATAGCTGCGTCAACGTTACCGGCCTGAACGGCTGCCATAGATGCGTCGAAGGACATGGGCTTAATAACAAGCTTCTTATCCATTCCCTTTGCAATGTAGTTTGCAAGGAGAACGTCGAATCCAACGTACTTATCGTTGCCGGACTTGGTCATATCAACGAATTCCATGGGAGCGAAGTCGGGGGACATAGCAACTACGAAATTTTCGTCAGTGCCGCCGCAAGAGCCGAGTGCGAATACAGAGCCGCAAGCAAGTACGGCTACGAGAATGAGTGAGAGAATTTTTTTCATGATTTTTTTCCTTCTTTCTTTTCTTTGGGGCTTAAGTTTTTTGTTTTTTTGGTTGCCCCATTCGTTTTGGATGTACTAATTATACACCCCTCTTCGCATAAAGTCAATAGGTTTTTACATAAAAATTCATTTTTGTTGCATTTTTATTTATTCTTCAATTTTGCGTCTCGGTTTTTGTGAATATTGCACTAAAAATATGCAAATTCTAAATAAAATGACAGATTTTTCAGTTCTTACGCGTTAAAGATTTTAAAAATGTTTTTAGCAAGCGATGCAATAACGATGAATATATTCAGTGTTTATGCAACGAATATTATGCATATTTATTCAATTATGCAAATTGTTGATTTTATCCGCCTTTTATGATAGAATGTTATATGATAACGTTAAATAGCTATTAAGTATTTTATATTGGAGCAATAGATATAGATGATTGCATTGTCAACGAGCGGCCTTACCCTCTCTTTTGGGGCTGAGGTCATACTTAAAGATATATCCTTTGCCGTAAACGACGGTGACCGAGTCGGCATTATCGGTGTCAACGGCGCGGGCAAGACCTCGCTATTCCGTCTTATCACGGGAAGCTACACCGCCGACGATGGCGCGGTTTATATTCAAAAGGGGCATACCGTTGGTATACTCGAGCAAAACCCCGACCTTAGCGCCCTGCCCGGCTCTTATACCGCGCTTGAATATATGTATACGGCACACCCCGCCCTTCTTGCGCTTGAGGAGGATATTAAAAGAATAGAAGAATTACTCTCGCGCTGTCAGGACACCGAGGAATCGGTGCGCCTCGTATCCTCGCTCACCGAGCTTAACAAAAGATATGCTGACGGCGGCGGCCTTGAATTCAGGCAGAGATGCCGCGCAATGCTTATGCGGCTCGGCTTTGAGGAGGAGCTTATAAATCAAAGGATAAAAACCCTCTCGGGCGGTCAGTACACGCGGCTTGCGCTTGCGAGGCTGCTTGCCACCGAGCCCGACATTCTTATGCTCGACGAGCCGACGAACCACCTTGATATTGATGCGCTCGCCTGGCTTGAGTCCTTCCTTGCGGGATACAAGAAAACCGTTCTCATAATCTCGCACGACAGATATTTCCTTGACAGAACCACGAACAAAACCCTGCACATTCAGTACGGCAGGGCGCGGCTTTATAACGGCTCCTACTCGGCTTGTAAGAAGCAGCAGGAGGAGGAATGCGCAGCCCTTGAAAAAAGATACAAGGAGCAGCAAAAGGAAATCGCAAAAATAAAGGCTAACATAGAATTTCAGCGCAGATGCAACAGAGAGCACAACTTCGTCACCATAAGGTCGAAGGAAAAGCAGCTCGCGAGAATGGAAAAGGTAGAGCTTGCGCCTAAAGCTCCGCGCGATATACGGCTTCGCTTCGAGCTTGAGGAGGAGAGCGCGGGCGACGTTATAGAGGCGAAGAACCTCTCCTTTTCCTACGGCGCAAAGCCCCTCATACGCGACCTTTCCTTCCTTGTAAGGCGGTACGAGAGAGTTATGTTCCTCGGCCCGAACGGCTCGGGCAAATCCACCCTTATGAAGCTTATAAACTCGCTTATCACGCCAACCGGCGGAAAAATTACCCTCGGATATAATATAAAGATAGGATACTACGACCAGGAGAACAGAGGACTTTCGCCTCACAAAACCGTCTTTGAGGAGATACGCGACGAGTACCCCGACAAAAAGGACGTCGAGCTCCGCTCAGCCCTTGCCCTCTTCCTTTTCGGTGCGGAGGATATCGACAAGCTCGTCAGCACCCTTTCGGGCGGTGAGCGCGCGAGGCTTACGCTCGCAAAGCTTATACTCAAAAAGGTTAACCTGCTCATAATGGACGAGCCAACCAACCACCTTGACATCGGCTCCTGCGACGCGCTTGAAAACGCCCTGCTCGCATTTGAGGGAACGATAGTCGCGGTATCGCACGACAGATATTTTATAAATAGGATAGCGACGAGAATAATCGAGCTTGACCCCGACCGCGAGGGCGGAATGATAGACTGCGAGCTAGAGGACTACGACGACGCGTTTGCGGAGTATTTAAGGCTCCGCGAAATAAGGCGAAGCGATGCCAAGGCGGCAGCGCCCGAAATAGCGCAGGTATCCGAATCCAAGCAGAGCTACGAGCAAAGAAAGCGCGAAAATGCCGAAAGGCGCGCGCTCGAGAAGAAAAAGGAGCGCGCCGAGGCGCGCATTGCCGAGCTTGAAGCCGAAACCGAAAGGCTCGACTGTGAGCTCTTCGGCTCTGCGGCAAGCGACTACGTAAGAGCTGCCGAGATAGACAAAAGAAAATCCGAAATCGAAGAGGAGCTGCTTTCTCTTTACGAAATCGTGATGTAAAAAACAGTTTTTTATATTTTAGGCGGTTTGATGTACGAAAAAAAAGACAAAAATTTCCTCTTGACAAACCGAATTTCTTGTGCTACAATAGTCCCAACAAAAACGTTAGAGCGAGAAATAGTAAGCGTCCGGGAAATCCCGCAGAGAGCTGTCGGTTGGTGTAAGACAGTGGAATACCGCGCCGAATACCCCTCGCAAGTTGCATGCCGAAATTTTTTAAAGTAGGTATTGACGGGTGCGACCGTTACATCGCAGGAGCATGATAGTGGTCCGTAAGGCGTACGCCGTAAGACGTTCGCAAAGCAGAGTGGTAACACGGTTGTTATATAATCGTCCCTGTATCTTTGGATACGGGGACTTTCTGTTTTTATTAGAGCTGATAGTGAAACAATTGATGCAGCTTTACTCTGTCAATCCTTCCGTCACGCTTCGCCTGCCGCCTGCCTTTACACGATGGAGGCAGAAAAAACGTCTATTTATATTATTAATAAATCAACCTTGAAAGGAAACAAAACAATGAAAAAACTGATTTCTCTTCTGCTTACAATCGCGCTGTGCCTCAGCGCCGCCTTCACCCTCGCCTCATGCGGCACTTCAAAGTATACGGTAGGCATTCTGCAGCTCGCCCCCCACCCCGCTCTTGATTCCGCGACAGAGGGATTTAAAGCCGCTCTTATAGAAGAGCTTGGCGAAGAAAACGTCGAATTTCTTCTTCAGAATGCACAGGGCGACCCCTCCACCTGTACCACAATTGCAACCGACTTCGTTAACAAAAACGTCAATCTTATAATGGCAAATGCCACAAACGCTCTCCAAGCGGCTTACAACGCCACCGACAAAATACCGATTCTCGGAACTTCTGTAACCGAATACGGAGTTGCGCTCGGAATTAATAATTTCTCCGGAACTGTCGGCTCAAACGTCTCGGGAACAAGCGACCTTGCGCCCCTTGACCAGCAGGTTGCCGTAATCAGAGAGCTTTTCCCCGAAGCAAAAAGAATAGCGCTCGTTTATTCCTCTGCCGAGCCTAACTCGCTTTACCAGGTAAACGAGGTAAAGAGGCTTCTTGATGCCGACCCCCAAATTACAGCAGCCGACCTCAAGGCCTTCTCCGACAACAATGATATTCAAGCTGTTGTTTCGGGTGCTGCAAGCAGCTACGACCTTATTTACGTTCCAACCGATAACGCAGTAGCTAATGCTACCGACATTGTAAGAAATGCGGCAGGAAATACTCCCGTTATCGCGGGCGAAGAGGGCATCTGCTCGGGCTGCGGTGTTGCTACGGTTTCAATAAACTACTACGACCTCGGTTACACTACCGGTAAAATGGCAGCGAAAATACTCAGGGGCGAAGCAAATATTTCAGAAATGAAAATTGAGTACGCTGAAAAATTCACGAAAAAATACAACCCCGAAATTGCAGATGAGCTCGGACTTGTCGCAGCAGAGCTTGAAGCAAAGGGTTATATAGCAATTGAAAAAAGTGCTGATTAAACATATAAATTAAAGAACTCAATGTTCAAAAAGAATATATAGGTAGGAAACTATGTTTTTAAACTGGCTCAATTCACTGCCGGGCGCGGCAGGTCTCGGTATGATATGGGGAATTATGGCTATAGGTCTGTATATTTCCTATAAAATTCTTGACTTTTCTGACCTTACCGTTGACGGCTCTATATGCACGGGAGCTGCAATTTGCGCAGTTCTCGTCACAAACGGGGTGTCCCTCCCGCTCGCAATGCTCATAGCGCTTCTCGGCGGTATGGTTTGCGGTCTTGTAACAGGACTTTTTCATACCTTTATGGGAATACCCGCAATTCTTTCGGGTATTCTGACACAGCTTATTCTGTGGTCGGTAAACCTCAAAATTATGGGCAAATCAAACATTGCCATTCCGGGAAGAAGCTATAATCTTCTCGTTACTCTCGGTGACCCGATAAGCTCAATTTTCGTTCTCCTTCTGTTTATACTTGTCCTTGTCGGTATTCTCTACTGGTTTTTCGGCACGGAGCTCGGAACATCTCTCCGCGCAACCGGCAACAATCCTAACATGAGCCGTGCTCAAGGTATAAACATTAATTTCACAAAGATTTTAGGTCTTATGCTATCAAACGGAGTGGTAGCGCTTTCGGGTGCTCTGCTCGCTCAGTATAACGGTGCCGCTGATATAAATATGGGTCGCGGAGCCATAGTTATCGGTCTTGCGGCAATCATAATAGGCGAGGGACTTTTCTCGAGGCTGTCGAAAAATTTTGCCCTGAGACTTCTCGGAGTTATGCTAGGCGGAGTCATATACTATTTCGTCTACCAGACGGTAGTATTCCTCGGTCTTGATACCGACCTTCTCAAGATGCTCTCGGCTATCGTCGTAGCGATATTCCTTGCTGTTCCCTACTGGAAGAAAAATTACTTCACGAAGCAGCAAAATCACACGGGGGATAACAAAGATGCTTGAACTTAAAAATATTACAAAAGTATTCAATCCGAATACGGTAAACGCCAAGGTTGCCCTCAATGATTTGACTCTCACTCTTAACGACGGTGATTTTGTCACAGTCATAGGCGGTAACGGCGCGGGAAAAAGCACTATGCTTAACGCCATTGCGGGCGTCTGGAAGCCGGATTCGGGAAGCATTATAATCGACGGCGCGGACGTTACCTCACTGCCGGAATACAAGCGCGCCTCTTTTCTCGGCAGAGTTTTTCAGGACCCTATGATGGGAACTGCCGCAGATATGCAGATAGACGAGAACCTCGCTCTTGCGCGCCGCCGCGGAAAGTTTCGCGGACTGAGGTGGAGCGTTTCGGCAAAGGAGCGCGAGGAATACAAGCAGGTCCTTGCGGAGCTCGGACTCGGACTTGAGAAAAGGCTTACAAGCAAGGTTGGACTTCTGTCCGGAGGTCAGAGGCAGGCGGTAACTCTTCTTATGGCAACGCTTATCAAGCCGAAGGTGCTGCTGCTCGACGAGCACACTGCAGCCCTCGACCCAAAAACTGCCGAAAAGGTTCTTGAAATCACCGACAAAATAGTCAGCGAAAACAAGCTCACCACCCTTATGATAACCCACAATATGAAGGACGCAATCCAGCACGGAAACCGCCTCATAATGCTACACGAGGGCAGAGTTATAATTGACGTTTCCGGTGAAGAGAAGAAAAAGCTCACCGTTGAAGACCTGCTTGATATGTTTAACAAGGCAAGCGGCAGCGAATTTTCAAACGACAGAGCTATTTTATCATAATTAAATGCCGATCGGCTGTAGCATTAACAGTCGGTCGGTATTTTTTGTTCTTTTTTTACAATGATTTTTTCTATTTTATATTGATTTCCAATTCGCTATTTGTTATACTGAGTCATAGAATAATAAATATTTACTTTTGAGGGTTTTATGAAAGACGGAAAGGTTTTTATATGGATGAATCTGCTCGGCTTCGAGCGTAATGACTCCGACCGAGGCGTTGAAAGATTCATGAATCAGACGGGATTCGTCCCGGACGGAGTATGCGCTCTTATGTGCAACGTCGACTTTTTTCATCAGCATAAGGGCATGGACGAGGAATACACCCTGCCGCCCGACAACTGCGCTTATTGGGGAGTTCCGAGAAACTATGAACGCGAGCGTCAGCCCTGGACCAACTACGACCTGCGCACCCTTACGAAAAACCTCGCGGAGCGCGGAACTAATACCTATGCAAGCATCTTCGGCTGCTATCTTAACAGCGCATTTCACAAGGAATGGGTTGAGGAGCACCCCGAGGTGCGCCGTCACGGAATAATCGGTGAGCCGGGGCATCCGCATATTTTCGCCCTCAAGAGATTCAAGGACGGAAGCTATTACGAGGATTTCTTTATCGACAGGCTCTGTGAAACTCTTACCGATTACGGAATGAAGGGCGTACACCTCGCAGACTTTTTCTGTCCCCCTTGTGGAGGAATGCTCTACGATATGGATTTTTCCACCGATTTCGTTGACCAATTCCTTACTCACTCGGGTGTTAAGCTCCCCGACGAGCTCATGGCAACAATGGGTACGGACACGGCAGATGCCGAGTCCGCGCGAGCCGACTTTATATACAAAAATTTCCGCCCCGAGTGGATAGAATTCAATGCATGGCGCTGGGAGTCCTTCTTTGGCAAGCTATCGACGAGGCTTCACGCAATAGATAAAGAGGTAATGGTGCTCGGTATGTATTGCACCGACCCGTTTGAAACCCTCTATTGCATAGGAATCGACCTCAACCGTATCGTAAACGCAGGCGTTGACCGCATCACCGCAAACATTCTTCCCACGAGCTGTTATATCGGAGGCAAGGACCAGCGCCCCGATTTCTTCCACAAGTATATGGCGCTTGCCTCTACAACAGCGGCGCATCTGCCTAAGGGCCACCTCGTATCAATGCTCGGGCTTCAGGACGCAACTGAAGAATGGAGCGCGATTCACCACGTTCCCACCCGTCACGAAAGAGATATTTACACGATGATGGCGCACCACCTCATAGACGGGGACGGTGTATCACGCGCTCTTGACGGATATTTTCTCTGCCTTGGCGACGGTGTTCCGAGAGAGGACTGGAACTGGGAGCGGGGACGGCTTGAATCGGCTATGACCGCAAATGCCGAAAAAATCATATCTCCCGTTATGCTCTGGTCAGAGGCGGCGCACAGAGATATGGTGAAGGAATACGTAAAGACTCGCCGCTGGACACCGCATAAGCATCTTTATCAGCTTTCGATAGAAGGCGCTGTCTGCGCTGCGGCAATAAAGCCCGAGGGGCTTAAAAATCACACGGGTGCGGTTTTAGTGCCGAACTTCGATATGCTTCCCGAAAACGAGCGGCAGGCAATACTCGATTACCCCCACCCCGTGCTTTGCACAGCATCTCCGAGCTTTGACCTTAATAAAAACGGAATCAAGCCCACCTACGCGATAACCGATAAATTCAGCTCCTACCCCCTCACAGCCTTCGTTCTGAACGCTGAGGTGTCGAAAAAAGCGAAAGGCGAAGCCGAAGCGCTTGCATCGGTTGACGACGGACGCGAAAATCTGACGGGCGAGCTTGAAAACATAAAGGAATTCACCTACGTTCTTGACGAAACCCTCGTTTTCTCAAAGGTTACGGACGGCTTTGCCAAGGCTATGGCAAAAATTCTTATTGATATATCGGCGATGCCGTTTGAAATTGACAAGCCGAGTATTGTAATCAAGCAGAGGGACGGAGCTTACAGACTCTACCTACTCAACGACAGCGATATAAAATATCACCGAGCCTTCATAAAATCAAAACGGGAAATATCACAGACAAAGACAGTGACCGACTTCCCCATTCTTCCTCCGCGCTGGATGGAAGAGGCAAAGGGCGAGCTTCATCACGTTTATAAAGACGGTGAGGAGCCGGTGAAGCGCAATTTTGAAATAAAAATCCCGCCCGCAGGCGTCACGGTCATCGACGTTTATTTTGAATAAGAAAAATAATACATATTAAGGAGAAACGTTATGTACGTAGGACAATTAACCAACATCAAGAGAACCACCTTTACCCACAAGGGAACAAAGGTTCCGTTCCCTCCCTCAAGCGTTGAAACGGGACTTGGTACCTGGCTCTGGGGATACGCGTACGACTCCGAGCTTGACGCAAATTTCGAGCTTGAATTCGGCTCTTTCGTAGGCGCGGTAAACGTTAATATAACGGAGAATTCGGTTTCGAAAGTCGAGGTGCTCGTAGACGGCAAGGTTTGCGGCTCTTATGCGGCTGAAACCGGAAAGAACGTCGGCGGCGTTATCAATATTCCCGTCGGTGCATACGGCAGTGCGGTTACCGTAAGATTCTACAACGACCTTAAAAACCTTACGGTAAACTCTATAGAAATTCTCGGCGCTCACGATGACGGCAAGCCGCTCGTTTGGCCCACACCTAAGAATATCGAATACCTTGACGGATACGTAAAAATCAAGGACATCGTGTCGAAAAACGGTGATGCCGACGAGGTTTACGCGGCAGAATTTCTTAAGGAAAGACTCACCGAAACAATAGGCGATTGGCAGGCAAAGCGCGGTGTTGTTATCGAATTTGACAAAAACGGCTTCAAGTCCTACGACAAGGAGCGTTACACCGTAAAAACCACCAAGAAAAAGATTACCGTAAGCGCGAAATCCCGCCTTACCCTTCTTTACGGTGCTGATACGGTTCTTCAGCTCTCCGAAATCAAAAAAGGCGTTCGCCGCTTCAACTGTGACGACCGTCCCTCAAAGGAAATCCGCGGATTCCACGCAGGCATTCCCGAGCTTTCCCAGTTTGAGTTTATGAGAAGACTTTTCCGTTACGTTCTTCTCCCCTTAAGATTCAACATCTTCTTTATCGAGCTTGCGGGCTGTATGAGATACGACAGCCACCCCGAGATAGCAGAGGCTTGGAAAAAGGTTACAGACGAATACAGACGTGACCCTGAAAACCTGCCGACTCCTCCGCACTACCCCATGCTTGCGAACGGACAAATCATTGAAAAGGAGGACGTACGCCGCTATATCAACTTTGCGCGCGACCTTGGTATGGAAATCATCCCCGAGGTAGAGAGCCTCGGCCACGTTCAGTATATAACAATCGCTCACCCCGAGCTTGCCGAAATTGACGACGAGGTCGTTATAGTTAAGGATACACGTAACGAGGACGAACGCCCTGCGGCAAGATATCACCACTGCTACTGTCCCTCTCTTAAGGAAACCTATGACCTTATATTCGATATAATCGACGAGGTTGTTGACTTCGTTAAGCCCGAGAGATTCGTTCATATCGGCCATGACGAGATATACAAGGTTGGCGTTTGTAAGAGATGCCGTGAAAGAGGACCTGCCGCAATGCTTGCGGAGCACGTAACCAAGCTTCACGACTACATAGCGCAAAAGGGACTTAGAACTATGATGTGGTCGGATATGATTCAGCCTCCGCCCTACAGACACTATCCCTCCTACCCTGCAATCGACAATATCCCGAAGG
>JAZLAO010000018.1:0-21360 GCA_045613205.1 Eubacteriales bacterium
TTCATATACTCAACCACGTCAATTGAGCGAACGCTTTCGCGTTCCTTCGTGAGCACGTATATTGTTTCGAGATACATCTCGCCCGATTCCTGTAAATTCATTGCTGCGCCTTTCTGTAGTCTTTAAAATGATTCATTTTAGATATTTTAACACACAGAAGTGAAAAAGTCAAGCCGGTTGATTTTTTGTACAATTAGTTAGCCAAAGCTAACTTGAAAATATGCAAATTTAACTAAATTTTGAAAAACAGGCGAAAATTTCAAAAAACAGGTTGACAAAATGAAAAGCTTGATGTATAATATTTCGTGGTTAGCAGAGGCTAACTGCATTATGGATTTCAGAGGTGCCTTATGAATTTGCGCGATGCAGAGGAAGGAAAAGAATATATCGTTGACAGAATCGAGACCGATGACGAAGAGCTTGACTCCTTTCTGTTTTCTCTCGGATGTTATAGTGGCGAGCCTATTACCGTTATCGCTCATCGCAGGGGCGGTATGACCGTTTCCATCAAGGACGGAAGATATAATCTCGACCTCGCTCTCGGAGAGGCTATTTACATAAAATAATCCGCTTTATGCGAATTATTTTTTTGAGGCACAGTTAGCCGCGGCTAACTCAAAATGCATACCGGTTTTGTTCATAATAATTTACATATATCAGGAGGATTCCAAATGAGAATTGCACTTACGGGCAATCCTAACAGCGGTAAGACCACGATGTACAACGCTCTGACCGGCCGAAATGAAAAGGTCGGAAACTGGGCTGGAGTTACCGTTGAGAAAAAAGAGCATCCCATCAAAAAGAGTCTTTGCTCGGGCAGTGATGGGCTCATCGCAGTTGACCTTCCCGGCGCGTACTCGATGTCGCCCTTTACCTCGGAAGAGAGTATAACAAGCTCTTACGTAAGAGAGGAGCATCCCGACGTTATCGTCAACATAGTTGACGCGACAAACCTTTCGAGAAGCCTTTTCTTTACAACACAGCTTCTTGAGCTTGGCATTCCCGTCGTCGTTGCTCTTAACAAAACCGACCTTAATAAGAAAAAGGAAAACAAGATTGACGCGAAGGCGCTTTCTTCGCTTCTCGGCTGCCCCGTTGTTGAGACAGTTTCCTCCGCCGCGCGTGGACTTTCCGAGCTTGTGAGTGCCGCTGTCGGTGTAATAGGAACGCTTCAAACAGCTCCTTACGTTGAGGACGCAGTAGACCTTACGAACAAGGACGCGGTGATAGCGGCTGACAGAAAAAGATTTGAATTCGTTAACGGCATCGTAAAAAAGGTTGAAACCCGTAAGGTTCTCACGAAAAACAGAAACGCGCAAGACAAGGTTGACGATATTCTTACGAATAAGTGGTTTGGTATTCCGATTTTCGCGGTAGTTATGTTCCTCGTGTTCTGGATTTCCCAGACGGGTCCTGCCGTATGGCTTGCTGACCTTATAGTCGGCTGGCTCGAACTCGGTCAGGGCGCTATTGCAGACGCTATCTCATCCGACAGCATCTGGGCATCTATACTCATCGACGGTATTATCGGCGGATTTATTGCGATAGTAGGATTTTTGCCGCTCGTTATGGTAATGTATTTTCTCATCGCTTTGCTTGAGGATTGCGGTTACATGGCTCGCGCAACAGTAGTTCTTGACCCGATATTCAAGAGAGTCGGTCTCTCTGGTAAATCGGTTATTCCGTTTATCATCGGTACGGGCTGTGCTATCCCCGGCGTTATGGCTTGCCGTACTATCCGTAATGAGCGTGAGCGCAGAGCTACCGCTATGATTACTCCATTTATGCCCTGCGGTGCAAAGCTTCCCGTTATCGCACTCTTCGCGGGAGTATTCTTCGGTGACAGTCCCTGGGTTGGCGCTATGATGTATTTCGTTGCTATTCTTATAATTCTCGTTTCGGCAACCGTTATCAATCTTCTTACGGGATACAGAGCGAAAAAATCCTTCTTCATAATTGAGCTTCCCGAGTATAAAGCTCCGAGCTTCCCGAAGGCTTTTATGTCTATGCTTCAGCGCGGTTGGGCTTACATAGTTAAAGCGGGAACGATTATCCTCGTTTGTAACTTCGTGGTTCACGTTATGCAGAACTTCGGCTGGAATTTCAAAATAGTTGAAAATGCAAACGATTCTATACTCGCAACCGTTGCGACTCCCTTCGCTTATCTCTTCGCTCCTGTGGTAGGTTACGTTTCCTGGCAGCTTGCCGCTGCGGCTATCACCGGATTTATAGCAAAGGAAAACGTAGTTGGAACTCTTGCGGTTTGCTTCGGTATCACTAACCTTATCAACGTTGACGAGCTTGCGCTCGAGGGCGGTGCAAATCTTGCGGAGGTTGCGCTTGCGTTCGGTACCGGTTCAGGTGGCGCTATGGCTGCCGTAGCGGCTCTCGCGTTTCTTATGTTCAATCTCTTTACCCCGCCTTGCTTTGCGGCTATCGGCGCTATGAACGCTGAGATTAAGAGTAAAAAGTGGCTGTTTGCCGGTATCGGCCTTCAGTTCGGAATGGGCTACTCGGTCGGTTTCCTCGTATACTTCTTCGGAACTCTCTTCACGGGCGCGCATTTCATCAACGTTTGGACGTCTATCGTAGGCTGGGCTGTCGTTATAGGATTTGCTTCTCTTCTCACCGTTCTTATAATCAAAAAGCAGAAGCAGCTTAAGGCTGAGTACGAGCTCAAGAAAGCCGAAAAGCTTCACGCGGCAAAGGTTTGATAGATTATGTACGGTGAAGTTATTGCAATTGCCCTTATCGTTCTTATAATAGGCGGTGCCACCGCTTATATAATCAAGGCGAAAAAAAGCGGCAAAAAATGTATCGGTTGCCCCGACAGCTCCTCCTGCTCCGGTAAGTGCTCCGGCTGCAGCTGCGGTTGTCAGAATAATAAAGAGAATGAATAATTCTCAAACCCTTAATATTAGTGTTCAAAAAAGAGCGCACGGCATAGCCGCTGCGCTCTTTTTATATCTAACTTTCAAAATATTATCTTATCATTTCGCTCTTTGGACCGCTTGAGTTGTGCGCCTTTATTATGCGCTCGATATCCACGAGGTCGCAGACGGTCATATCGCCTATTATAGTGTTTTTAAGCGCTGCCATAGCGTCACCGTAGCGCGCTGCGGCTTCTATGCTCTTGTGTTTTAGAAGTCCGTAGAGCGCGCCTGCAACGTATGCGTCGCCCGAGCCTATTCTGTCAACGACGTCAATGTTTTCATACGGTTGCTCTTCAAAGTGACGGCACTCCTTTGTATCGTATACCAGGGAAGAGAAGCTTTGCTTCTGAGCCGAGATGACCTTGCGCTTGGTGCTTGCGATTATCTCGAGGTTCGGGTATTTTTCAGCGAAGGATTTATGTATTTCTTCGAGAGTTCCCGTCATGCCGAACATTCTGCGCGAGGTTTCTTCGGACACGAAGAAGATGTCAATGAGAGGGAGAATTTTTTCAATAGTCGCTTTTGCTTTTTCCTCGCTCCACAGCGCCGCGCGGTAGTTTACGTCAAAGGAGATAAGCGCTCCCTCGTCGTGAAAACGCTGCATCATAGCTATAACGTTTTCCGACACCTCGTCGGAAAGTCCGAGGGTAATACCGCTTGTATGGAATACGTTTGCGCTCGTGTAAACGCTCGCGGGAAGCTCTTCTTTTTTAAAGGTCGTGAACGAGGAGCTTTTTCTGTCGTATGATGCCACGGGAAGTCTTGGGTATGCTCCGCTTTCGTAATAGTAAACGCCGAGTCTCATATCCTCGGAATCGTCATATACTATATAGTCGTCGCTCGTTCCCGCATAGCGTATCTTATGCTTTATGAATTTTCCTATCTCATTGTGGGGAAGCTTTGTTATTATACCCGTCCGCAAACCGAGCATTGAGATGCCTGCCGCGACGTTAAGCTCCGAGCCGCCCGCCATTTTCTCAAAGGTTTCGGAATAGGATATGCGCTCCTTGCCAACCGGGGAAAGTCTGAGCATTACCTCACCGATTCCAAGAACGGAAAAATTTTTCTTCTTAATGCTGCCAAACATAGCAATCTCCTTTTAGATTGTTTCACTTTTATTTTATCAATTGCGCGCGCATTTTGTCAATATAAAAAAGCAAAAAGCTTGAAAAGTTCATAAATAAATGTTAAAATGTAGGAAACAAAATGAATTTCGGAGGACGCGATGCAGATTTTAAAGGACATTGTATCAAATCACATAATATTAGTACCGCTTATTTCTTGGGCTGTCTCACAAATTCTCAAAACTATAACCTACGTTGTGGTGGAGAAAGAATTTGTTTTCAAAAGAATAATAAGCGACGGCGGAATGCCGAGCGCACATTCGGCTACCGTAATTTCGCTTGCCGGCATGTGCGGCTGGACGCAGGGCTTTGACAGCGCAGCATTTGCTATTGCAATGATACTCGCAGTTGTAATAATGCGCGATGCTGTCGGAGTAAGACGCGAGAGCGGCATCAACGCTTCAGCTATAAAGCTGCTCGCTGACAAGTCAAATAAGGAGCTTTGCGAGGGCGAAGCGCCCATAGAAACCAACAAGCTTAAGGTGCTTGTCGGACATACACCGCTGCAGGTGCTGTGCGGCTGTGTTATCGGAATCGTCGTCTGCATATTATATATATTGATTGCCAATATACCTATGGCATAAAGGAGCTTATAATGTACGACGAGCTTACCGAAGTAGATATAAAGAAAATGGAAGAGGAGATACTCTATCGGGAAACCAAGCTTGGCCCCGAGCTCCTTGCCGAAATGAAGCGTACCCGCGAGTTTGGCGACCTCTCCGAGAATGCCGAATACAAAGAAGCAAAGCGCGAAAAGCGTAAAAACGAGGGCAGGATAAGGTATCTCAAAAATATGATAAGAACCGCCAAGGTTATAGAAATCAAAAAGACCGACGGAAGTATAAGCCTTTTTGACCGAGTAAAGATATACAACGAAAAGACCGGAGCGGAAAAAGAAATTCAGATAGTAACAACACTCAGGCAAAATGCGCTTCTCGGCTTTGTCAGTAAGGAGTCACCGCTCGGTCAGGCATTGATTGGACATAGAGTCGGTGACAGAGTTCTCGTCAAGGTCAGTGATACTATGAGCTACTACGTTAAGGTTTTGTCGCACGAGTGTGGCGCTGATAACGAAGAATTACCCATTAGCGGTTATTAATGGAGATTATATGGCAGAAATTGATATAGAAAAAATCAACAGGCAGGCAGAGCTTACCCCTATGGCTTTCGTTCTTGGCAGTGAGGAAAAATACAAGAATTTCATAGGTGACGTAGCCGGGCGTGTCGCAAAAAACGACAAAATAAGGATAATTTTACTCGCGGGTCCCTCCGGCTCAGGCAAAACCACGACGGCAAATTTGCTTGCCGACAAGCTTAGGAGCTTGGGACTGCAGAGCTTTGTTATTTCGCTTGACGATTTTTACCGAAACCCCGAAGACCCCGAATACCCGAGACTTGAAAACGGTGAGCGCGACCTTGAGTCAGTCGATGCGCTTAACCTTGCCGATATAGAAAAAACGCTTACTGCAATTGCAGACGGTGAGGATTTTACAGTACCGCGCTTTGATTTTAAGATTGGCGACCGCTCGGAAATACGTCATTTTGAAAAAATCGCACACGGGTGCGTGATAATCGAGGGACTCCATGCATTGAACCCCAAAATTTTCGAGCACCTGCCCGCAGATAAAATATTGCGTATTTTTATAAGCGTTTCAACCAACGTAAGCGAAAACGGAGAGAGAATACTTTCGGGACGCAAACTAAGGTTTACAAGGAGAATGGTTCGCGACAGCATTTACAGAGGAGCTGACGCAGAGCGCACGCTCGAGCTTTGGAGAAACGTTATAGAGGGTGAGGAAAAATACCTTTATCCTTATCGGAAGTTTGCCGACGTTGATTTTAATACATTTCACGAGTATGAGCCCTGCGTTATGCGGGCATATGCCGAAAAGCTTATATCAAAGGAGCTCGCAGAGAAAAATTCTTTTGCGAATACAGTTCTTGCGGCGCTTACAAAGGTTGTGCCGATAAACGAGGATTTGGTTCCCGAGGATTCACTCATAAGAGAATTTATAACCGGCGGAATCTACGAAGAGTTTTATTAAGCCGTGACACAATGAAGATAAAGGAATTTGCAATATGAATAAGTACAGACAGCTTGAGATGAATGCGATTACCAACATGCGCCGCGAGGAGTATAAATACTTCGTGGGCACGACTCTTAAAAATCCGCTCACCTATGAGGTTGGCGAGAAGATGGTGTTTAAAATCCGTGTAAAGCATATGGACGAGTATCTCGATATACCGTATATTCGCTACACCTTGGTAAGCGACGACGGACAGAAGGAAGAGGGATATATTGCTAGGAGCGATGACGGCTGGTTTTATATTGAGGCTTCGATATCAAAGAGCGGCTTCGTATACGTTTCGGCTGTGGCGTGTGACGAAAATAAGAGCTTGATAGCCGGAATATCCGCATTTAACGGCAGTGCCGGAGCCGACGTCGGAAACATTTTGCGCTCCACCAAAACTCCCGATGATTACCTTGAATTTTGGAACAGGCTCAAAGCAGAGGTCGAAGCAACCGAGCCCGAGGTTCTCTACGCTGAGAAAATAGAAGGCAATCCCGAT
Source organism: Eubacteriales bacterium (assembly GCA_045613205.1). GTDB lineage: Bacteria > Bacillota > Clostridia > Oscillospirales > CAG-272 > UBA1740. Next base: position 6,629 of record JAZLAO010000018.1, read on the forward strand.
TTTGAGATGTACGATATGCGTATTAAAGCACCGCGGAGCGATTACGTTTCGGTTGCGGTAGCATATCCCAAAAACACTGAAAAAAACAGCCTTAAGGCTGTGATGTGCTTCCAGGGTTACGGTGTTACTCCCGCAAAACCCAAACCTATCAAAGACTATTTCAGCATAGTGGTAGGCGCTCATGCTATTCCGGACGGAGAAAGTGCGGAATTCTATGCTGATATCCGTGATAACAAGCTTAAAGGTTACGGCTTTGACGGAGAGGAAAACAAAAACCCCGAAACAACGTATTGGGCAAAAATGATGCTTCGAGATTTGCAGGCCTTAAGATTTTTTAAAGACCATGAGCTCCTTAACAAAAAGGACTATTATTTCGTCGGAAGCAGTCAGGGCGGTATGCAGGCGTGTAACATGGCGGCGCATTTTGATAGGGCAACGGCTGTCATTTTAAACGTGCCGTGGCTTTCGGACATATACGCTCACGAGCTTGCGGGACGGCTTGAAAATAAAATGCCCAAAGGGTTCGGCGTAACCTATTTTGATACCGCGGTTGCGGCGCAGTTTTTAAAGTGCCCCGCCTACATTATTTCGGGACTTGGCGACCTTACCTGCAACGCAAGCACGCAAATGGCGCTGTTTAACTCAATAAAAGCGCCGAAATATCACGAGTTTTATCAGAACAAGGTTCATTCATACACAATCCCGTGGGACAGAAACATGTACGCTCTCGGCGACCTCGACCTTGCCGACAAATTTGTTGAACATACGGCTCAGTATTACAAATACGATTAAACGGGCGTTAGAAAGCAAAAAGATATTTAAAATTTTTATTGACAAATATATGCCGCTTGTGTTAAAATGTACGGTGGCGAATTATGGTGCTTCGCTGTTTTTGCGTGGCACCTTTAATTTTTGACAAATAAAAAGGGTAAAAGGATTTTTATGGCAGACTTAAATACCGAAATACAAAGAAGGCGTACTTTCGCTATTATATCTCACCCCGACGCAGGTAAAACCACGCTTACCGAGAAGTTTCTTCTCTACGGCGGAGCAATTCAGTCCGCGGGCTCGGTAAAGGGCAAGCAGTCAGACAGACACGCGACGTCCGACTGGATGGACCTCGAAAAGCAGAGGGGAATTTCCATCACCTCCTCGGTTTTGCAGTTTGAATATGACGGGTACTGTATCAACATCCTTGATACCCCGGGTCACCAGGATTTCTCGGAGGATACCTACCGTACTCTTATGGCGGCTGACAGCGCGGTCATGGTTATTGACGCTGCAAAGGGTATTGAGCCGCAGACGAGAAAGCTTTTCAAGGTCTGCGCTATGAGGGATATTCCCATTTTTACCTTCATAAACAAAATGGACCGCGAGGCGCGCGACCCGTTTGACCTTCTCGACGAGCTTGAGCGAGAGTTCGGCATCGGCACTTATCCTATGAACTGGCCTATCGGATGCGGTCAGAAATTCAAGGGCGTTTACGACAGAGAGGCGCGCTCGATTCTCTCCTTTGACGACGCGCACAGAGGCCGTGACAGAATAAAGGGTGTTGAATGTGAAATAACCGACACAGAAAAGCTCGACGAGCTTATTGGAGAATATATGAGAGCCGAGCTTTGCGAGCAGGTTGAGCTTCTTGACGGAGCTTCGTTTGATTTCGACCTTGAGGCAGTAAGACACGGAAAGCTCTCACCCGTATTCTTCGGCTCGGCTCTTAATAATTTCGGTATCGAGCCCTTCCTCGTTCACTTCCTTAAGATGACGACATCCCCCCTTCCGAGAGTTGCGGGCGGAGAGACGGTAAGCCCCTTTGACGATAAATTCAGCGCTTTCGTCTTTAAGATTCAGGCGAATATGAACAAGGCTCACAGAGACAGAATCGCGTTTATGCGTATCTGCTCGGGCAAGTTTGAGCGCGCAAAGGAGTATTATCACGTCCAGGGGCAAAAGGCGTTCAAGCTCTCACAGCCTCAGCAGATGATGGCGTCCGAGCGCGAGGTTATTGACGAGGCGTACGCAGGCGACATAATAGGCGTTTTCGACCCGGGTATTTTCTCGATAGGTGATACTGTGTGCGAAAAGGGAATGAAGCTTAAATTTGAGGGAATTCCCACCTTTGCGCCCGAGCATTTCGCTATGGTTGAGCAGGTTGACTCAATGAAGCGCAAGCAGTTTGCAAAAGGAATGAACCAGATTGCCCAAGAGGGTGCTATACAGATATTCTTCGAGCCGAATTCCGGTCTTGAAAGAGTTATTGTCGGCGTTGTAGGCGTGCTTCAGTTTGAGGTGCTTGAATACCGCCTTAAAAACGAGTACGGCTGTGATTTGCGCCGCACAAATATGAATTATCAGCAGATTCGCTGGATATCAAATCCCGACCTCGACCCCAAAACCTTGAAGCTCTCGCACGACACTAAATGGGTGCAGGATTTCAGAGGGAATAACCTGCTCATATTTACAAGTGAGTGGGCTATACGTTGGGTGCTTGAGGACAACCCGGGACTTGAGCTTGCGGAGTTTAATCAGGGAAATGACGACGAATAGCCGGCAAAACCTAAAGGCTTGCCGAGTGCAGAAGGAAAACAGCTATGAGAATGAGAAAAAAGAAAAACGGAGAATCAAGGCTTGCTGCCTGCTCCGAGCTTATATTTAAAAGCAACGGGGAACTGCTTTCCGACCCGGCTTCCGCTATTGGAATGTCAGGTGCGCCTGTGTTTCTTGAAATAGGAGCGGGCAAGGGCGGATTTGCCTGTAAGATGGCATCGGTAAATAATGAAGCCGCTTATTTTGCCATGGAAAGAGTAACAGATTGCGTGGTTTTGGCAGCGGAAAAGGCGAAAGCAACAAAGGATGAGCGACCTGACAACCTTCGCTTCATCGTAGACACAGCGGACAACCTTACGAAAATCTTTGCTCCGGGAAGCATCGATAGAATATTTCTCAATTTTTCAGACCCCTGGTCTAAAAAAGGCTACGCAAAGCGCAGACTTACACACAGAAGATATCTCGCTGTGTATTTCAATCTTCTGAAGGACGGCGGCAGGATTACCTTTAAAACCGACAATACCGGTCTTTTCGATTTTACTCTGCTTGAATTTGCGGATATAGGCATAACTCCGGATTTTGTGACTCGTGATTTGCATCGCTCAGAGAGAGCGGCAGATAACGTTATGACCGAATATGAAACAAACTTTGCCTCTATGGGCATGTCTATCAATATGGTGGAGGTGACGAAGCCCGCGGGCTTTAGCCTCGCGATACCGGAAAATCTGTCTGCCGACAGAAAAGAGTACAAATAATACCATGGCGAAAATCGAAACGGGACTTCATTCGGGACACAGACAGCGGATGCGTGAAAAGTTTCTTGACTACGGACGGGATGTTTTTCATTCGCATGAGCTTCTTGAGATGCTGCTTTTTCATGCAGTTCAATACAAGAACACAAACCCCATTGCGCAAAATCTTTTGCTGAGATTTTCGACACTCGAGGGGGTGTTTTCTGCAAGTCGGGAAGAGCTTCTCACAGTTGAGGGAGTCGGACCGAAAATTGCCGATATGATTCTTGCGGTTGGAAAAATCGACGTGTTTGCCGAAAACGAAGCGGCAGCAGATGCGGGTAAGAAGATTTTTGACGATTACTGCAGCACGGGTCAGTTCTTCGTCGATTATTTTGACTCAAGATTTACATATGAAACCGTGATTTTGCTTTTGAACAGCAAGATGGAATACCTCGATTGCCGTCCCATGTATGAGCTTGATTACGACTCAGCGGCAGTAAAGGCAGAGCCATTTATAGACGTAGCTATACGCGCAAGAGCTGCGGTTGCTATAATTGCGCACAATCATCCGTACGGACCGCCGTTTCCCACGGTGGGAGACAAGGCTACCAACAATATGATGGCTGAGGCGCTTGCACAGTCGGGAGTTTTACTTGCCGAGCATTACGTAGTGTCCGGCAAAAAGTTCGTCGGATTTATGAATAATCTTACTATGGCTTTTTCACAGTACAGCGACGTAGCGAGATTTTTTGAAAGCAAAAGACGGGACGGTTAAAGAAGTGAAAAATTCAATCATGAAAGAGCTTCTCGCCTCTGTTGCGAAGAATCCCGAAGCGGCGGCGGAAAAGCTTTTCTCTTGCTTTGGCTCTCTCCGAGGAATTGTGGAGGCCGAGTGCGAAGAGATAAGAGACGCGCTTGACGGTGATATATCCACAGCTCTCTATATAAAGCTTGCCGTAGCGCTTGCGTCAAGGCGGGAATGCGACAAGCTGACCTTTGGCAAGAAGCATTCGCAGGATGAGATAGAAAGCTATTTTAAGGCCTTCTTTTTCGGCATTTCTGTCGAAACCGTTGCGATAATGTCGATAGACTCTCAGGGAAGAGTGGTTGCGGTAGACAAGGCGGGAGAGGGAACTGTTAATTTTTCCAACGTTATGCCGCGAAAGGTACTTGAGATTGCAAAAAGACGAAAAGCAAAGAGTGTTATAATAGTGCACAATCATCCCGGAGGATACCCTAAACCCTCAGATGACGATATAGTATCGGCAAGGTTGCTGTCGGAGATGCTCCTTATTTCCGGAATAGAGGTGGCCCAAACTTACATTGTCGCAGGCAATGAGTGCGTTTCGTCCGATGCGAAATAACATAAACATAACTTTACAAAACAGAGGAATGAATTTATGCCATTTTTAGGAACGGTAATTAATTTCTTCGGAATGCTGATTTTTGGCTCGCTCGGACTTTTGGTTAAAAAAGGAATGCCGAAGAGAATAAGTGACGCAGTTGTGACTGCTATAGGAATATGCGTTATGTACATAGGATTTGACGGAGCACTTAGCGCTGTGCCGATTATTGAAGTGGGAGGAGTTCTCACTCAAGGGCTTGCAAAGATTATAATTATGATTCTTTCTATGGCTATCGGAACCTTTATCGGTGAGTTTCTGAATATCGAAGACGGAATTAAGAATCTCGGCGATTTAGTGGAAAAAACGTTTTCGCGCACATCGGAAATCGGAGAGGGAAAGGGTAATTTTTCAAAGGCTTTTGTAACGAGCACCCTTCTTTCCTGCGTCGGTGCAATGGCTGTCACGGGAGCGCTTGAGGACGGTATGGGGTCGCCCGACACCCTTCTTGCCAAGACCGTAATAGATTGTATTATGACGTTTATTCTTGCGACAACACTGGGCGCGGGAGTCGTTTTTTCGGCTTTCTTTATTTTGGTGTATCAAGGAGCGATTGCCGTGATAGGATATTTTTTGGAGTCGCTTTTACCGGAGTCGAGTATTGCGTATATGTCAGCCGTCGGCTCTCTGGTTATGATTTTTGTCGCAACAAATATTCTCGGAATGACGAAGGTAAAGACCGTCAATATGGTCCCGGCAATATTCATTCCCATAGGACTTGTTCCGCTTATAGAACTGATATTTTGACATATTTTTACAAGGTGCTTCGCGGGCCGCGCAAGATGCGCAGGCTCGCGCTTTTCTTTTTTGTAAACTTTTCACAAACATCAAATTAATGCGCGTATTTTATTGACAAATATGCAGCACAGTGCTATAATGACGGTGTAGCATAAATATGCTTAGCAAATTTAAAAAAAGGAGAAAACATGATGAAAAACACAAAACGCTATTTGTCGGTTGTGATTGCGGCTCTCATTGCTGTAACATCCTTGCTTGCTCTTTCCTCCTGCGGACACGAGCATGAATACGACCCGGTTGTTACAAAGCCAACATGCACCGAGCGAGGTTATACAAAATACGTCTGCTCTTGCGGTGAAAGCTACATTGATGAGAACACTTACGTCGACGCAAAGCACGATCTTGTTGAGCATGCTGCGAAGCAACCCAACTGTAAGGAATCAGGACACGAGGCTTACGTGACCTGCAAAAACTGTGAATACACTACTTACAAGGAAATTGCTTCCACAGGCGACCACTATTATGACGAAAGCATAGTCAAAATTCCCACGTCTAAAAAGAACGGAAAAGCAATTTATACGTGCGATGGATGCGGTGATTCTTACGAGCGCGAGATAACTCTTGCCGATATTAAGCTTCCCGATATAATGGGAACTGTTGCATCTATTATCGGTGACGGTTATTATTCTATCGACCTTGGCGACGGCTTTAACCTTATTTGTCTTCGCGAGGTGAAGGATACCCTTGATTCCGAAAGCTTCCCATACTTTGAAGCAACAAAATCTTTCTACGCAATCAAGCTTCCAAAGGCATATATCGACATAAAGGACAATTACATAAAGAGTGAATTCACCCTTGAGGTTGGTATAGCTCACGTGGCTTACGACGAAGAGGACAATCCCGATGAAATAACACTGGTTGAATTTGAATCCAAGTCTACACATTCTCTTGTTATCGACGGCGATAAGATTTCCACGAAGTTTGAAAGCGGAGAAGAGACTGACGAGTATGAGGCAACAGTACATGAGCTTATAGTCTTCCTTGCTTCGAAAATTGTCGGCCAGGATATCGAATACGACACGGCTCTTGAGGTTTATGCCGTTCTTCAGCAGCTTGAGTGCTTCGTTCCCGTGTTCGAAACTATTTCAGAAAAGCTTTCGGCACCTATCGAGCCCGGCTCTGAGCCCGACATTTCCGTGATTATCAATCTTCTTACAGCCCTTGGTTCCAAGGTTGTTGAGGTGACCGAGGACGGCGAGGATACTGTATATACCCTCAAGCTTGAAAACCTTTCCGAGTACGTAACCTACCTTAAGACAGCAACCGTGGCTGATATTATTGACGATTGCTTCGGTGAGGGCTTGACTGCATCTATAAGCGAGTTTATCGTTGGACTTCCTGCTCTTACCGTTAAGCAGATAGCAGATGCAGCAATAGAGGTGTCCGAGGCTTACGGACTTAACGTTGACGAGTTTTACGCGCTTGTAAACGGAGCGGTTTACCTTTACGCAAATTATGAATTGGATATTGCGTCTGAGATTGATAAACGCAATGAATACACTCTTGCTAAGCTTATAGCTGAGCTTATGGGCGCACCCGAAGCAAATCTTGACGATATAGCTAAAGGATATGCAGATAAGCTTTCTGCGATAGTTACCCTTGTTACCTCTTCTACCGTTGACGAGCTCTTCGGTATGTTTATGGCTAAGCCCGAGGCTGACGATAAGGTAGAGGATATAGACGAGTCTCTCGAAGAGGATGACGAGCCTATGCTTATTACCGATATGCTTTCCGGTGTTGTTGCCATGCTTGGCGATACCGTTAGCGTTCAGGTTAAAGTGGATAAGGCCGGCAACGTAAAGAATGCTGAATTTTCGATTGCCGAAAATGCAAACGGCTCTTACATTGTAAATAGCGACGGAAGTGTTACCGCTTCACTTGGAATTTACGGATACGTAATCAACTATTCCTCTAAGGACGGAGTCTACACCGTTATCGCGAAGAATGGCGATACTGAAATTCTTAATGGCGAGCTTACCGTAAACAGCGAAGGCTGCGCATTTGATGGAAAGCTCACCGTCAACGGAATAGAAGCAGACCTTACCGCAAGCTACACGTTCGATGGCAAGCTTGACGTTCTTCTTGCGTATGCCGCAGGTAACGATAACATTAAGGTTTCGCTTAAGTACGACGAAGAAAACTTCGACGTAGTAGTTGAATCGAATGAGAAAAAGATGTTCGAGCTTTATGCCGACATGCTTGAAGGCGCGCTTGTTAAACTCAAGATTGACGTTCACGCAAATCTTGAAAGCAATGAGACCGAGGATTCAAACGAGAATAGTGCTGAACAGGATTCGTACAGTCACATTATCAGTCTCACCTATACCGCAAACGATGACGGAACATATTCCCTTAAGTTTGAAAGTCCCGTAGATGAGGTTGTGGTTGACATCAATCTTAACCTTGCAACCGGAACTATCAACCTTTCCGGAAAGCAGTACGGAAAGAATCTGTTCGTCTGTGAGATAGTCGTTACCGAGGAAGAAATCAGCATGGGTATGACTATGTATCTCACTGAAGAGGATGCAGATGGCAATAAAGTTCCCGCAACATCGAGGATAGATATCTCGCTTACCGCTGAAGAATTTAAGTACGTCATTCGTTATAACAACCTGTACGATATCCTCAATATGCAGGTTAAGTTTGAGGATGGAAAAATAACCTCTGCAACCGTGAGAGTTGAGGACATAGCCTACGATGATGAGGGAAATAAAACAGGTTATTATGATTTGGTTAAGCTTACCTATACCACCGAGGGCGATAAAGGCAATCTCGTATTTGAGTATTACAAAACCATTAAGATTGTTGCAGAGCTTACAATGAGCGAGAACGGCGTTAAGATTGACGCAAGCGTTGTTAAATACGTTGCTAAGCTTGACGAGGACGGCAAGCCTACTGAAGAGTATGACGAGGTTCTTGTATTCGACGGTGAGATAGGCGTTGTCACAAAGAGCGAGGACGGAACTCACAGCCTTACTCTTTCGGCAGACGTGAAAAAAATCCTCTCTGAGAAAGAAGACGAGGAAGTTATCATTGATAATGAACTCTTCGAAAAATTCCCGATTCCGGTTATTAAGAAGCTTCTTCTTATCTTCAACGGTGAGATAACATTTACCTACGTTGAAGCAGAGTAATATTCGGTAAACAATAAAAATATTTGACAGTTCAAAAGCCGACTCGGCAACAGCCGGTCGGCTTTTGACAAATTGTCAGCGCATCAAGAAAAAAGGAGGAAAAAGAAATGAAAAGACAAATAAAAAAGCTTATTACATCGGCTTTGCTTATATGCTGTGTTTTCCTCCTTTTTTCTTGCAGCGACGACGAAACGCTGAGGGACGGAATTTCAGTATCGGATGAAAAGACCGCTTTTTCGGAGGAAACCGCAAATAAAAGCAAGGATACGTTTTTTTCGCTTCTTGAGGGAGCATATACCGAGGGATTGGCGACAGTTCCCCCTGCAAAAGCAAAGGAATTTCGCAGCATTGCAGAGAGGATATGGGAAATAACTACGGATTATCCGATTTCCGAGAGAGAGTATCTCAGTATAATTCTTGAGATAGAAAAAAACAGGGAAAGCTTCCTTTCTCTTATCTCTGGCAAGGACAGGGGAATGACGGTGCTTAAAAGCTCCTACGAAGCCCTCACGGCAGGCGCGGGCGCAGAGTATGCGGGATATGCACTCTATCATCTTGTTTCTTTTGGTATGGATTATAAGTATAATCAAAAGATGGAAAGGTATGAAAAGCACGGTTATTCCTATTTATACGACGAGGCGTGTGAAATCAAGGAAGAATTAACCGTCTTGCAAAATGAAATAGGCGAGAAGAATTTTTCGCTTGCCGTGCGTGTCGGAATCATGGCGTCAGAGCTGTTTTTCGGCGGCGCTTTTGAGGGAGGAAAAATCGATAGCTTTTCCGATAGAGAAATAATTGTGATGCTTAGACGTGTAGATATTGCTTCTCTTGACATAAGCGAAAAGGGATACGAATTTCTGCTTGGACTTGCCGTTCCGGACTCTGCGGACGAAAGCGGCAACGCATACGACCACATTTTTTATACAGCGGGCAAAAACGGAGATATTCAAAAAATCTCAGCTGCCGCGGACAAGTTAAAATCATTTCTCGCGTCGGTGCAGGGCAATCTGACAGATGCTGACGCGCTTCTTATGCGCGAGGGAAAATTCGGGCAGCTTTTGACTAACGTGTTTTCGAGGCTTACGGATTCTGAGTGGGATGTCTTTTCACAGATAAGCTCGATTGAGTTGAATTATGCTGAATACGAGGATATTTTATCCGAGATATATGCCGAGGATTTTGATGTATACAGTTCAAAATTCTCTGAGGGTGTAACTCTGGACGAGCTTCGCAACTCGGTAAACAGCGATAGCTTCATAGAAAAATTGGAGGGGTATCTCGCAGGAATTTCTCCTGCTCTGACGTACCGTATATTCAAATGATTAAGGCTGAAAAAATCGAAAAAAGCTACAACGGTGAAAAGGTACTTCGAGGTGTAAATCTTGAAATCAAAGACGGTGAATTCGTTGCAATAATGGGTGAGAGCGGAAGCGGAAAAAGCACTTTAATTTCTATTCTCGGCGGTTTTCTCTCGCAGGATTCGGGTAAAGTTTTCTGGAACGGCAGAGATATCAGCAGCTTTTCAGAAAAGGAGCTTGCAAGACTTCGTTCGAGCGAGGTCGGATTTGTGTTTCAGTTTTTCAAGCTTATACCGACTCTTAACGTCAAGGATAACCTCCTTTTGCCTGTCTCGCTCGGAGAAGGTGTAAATGCGGACTCTGTAGGTTATATGAACGAGCTTTCTGCCTATCTTAAGCTTGATTCACTGCTGACAAAATATCCGGACCAGCTTTCAGGAGGTCAGTGCCAGCGCGTTGCAATTGCAAGAGCTTTGATATACAAGCCTTCGCTCATTATACTTGACGAGCCTACCGGCGCTCTCGACAGCTCAACCGAAGAGCTTGTTATGACTCTTCTCTCTAAAATCAATAAAGAAATGAAAACAACCGTGCTTATGGTAACGCATAGCAGTAAGGTTGCCTCATATGCAGGACGCATTATAAATCTTCGTGACGGAGATACCGTATAATGAAACTGTTTTTTAAACATCTCTTCGAGAGTATAAAACGAAAGCCTGCTCAGCCCTTGGTTATGATAATAACTCTTGCCATTGCCGTAGGGGTTTCCGTAATGTCATTTTGTCTTAACGATTGCTTTGCCGAGGAAAAAAAGATTATGCAGTCGGAGTCCTCAGGACGCGCAGATTTGACACTCAGTCTTAACGGAACGTCAAAATCAAGATTTATGTTTACCGACGAGGTCGAAAAAATACTCGGTGAGCGCGCGTCGATTGCGGGAATATACGAAGCTCCGATACTTTGCGGTGAACAATCAAGCCTTTATTTTGGCGTAGGCGTTGATTTTTTTGAGATTCAGAATATATTTGACTTTTCGTTTTCGGAATACGGTGAGGTGAACAGAGCCAATCTTTCCGAGATTGCTTTCGTGAGTGCTTCGTTTGCAAAAGAAATGAATCTTTCTGTCGGTGAGAGCTTCTCGTCGAGGCTTCTCGGAAGCGAAAAAAACTACACGGTTGCCGCCATATCTCCTGCTTCTTATATGGGCAAGTACGACGTTATGGTGGATATCGGTGGGGTTGTGGATGTGCTTTCTGCCGATTCGCTTTTCGTATCCTCTCTCGGAAATATGTTCAGACCGTGCAGCACGGTATATATCGACGTCAAGGATGGATACAGCCTTGATGAATGTAAACAACTATTGTCAAACAGTTCTGATTACTCGGATAAGACCGTATTCGCTTTATCGGAAAACATTATTGTGGAATCGGATATTCAAACAATGCGGCTTCTCGTAAGCGTTGTTATAGGAATTGTTTGCACGCTTTCCGTCGCGGTTACCTTTTGCTGCTTTTACATTCTGGCAGCGGAGAGAGCAGATGAAAACGCAAGCTTTCGGGCTGCGGGAGCAAGAAGTCTGCATCTTAACCTTCTTCAATACGCCGAGATACTCATATACTGGCTGGTCGGCTCAGCACTCGGTCTCGGTCTCGGATATTTGCTTCTTAAATTTACAATTGCATACGCGGGGTTTGAGTACGTAAAAGCGACGCTTAGCGTGTCGAGTATTGTTATATCTCTCGGTCTGATGCTCTTTACGTCACTTGCTACCGCCACTTCATTCATTATTACTGCCGGAAGCAGAAAAACAAAGAAAACGAAATCTGCTTCGCTCCCTGTTGTTTTGCTCGGCATATTAGCCATGCTGACTTACGCAGCGGTATGCATTATTCCGTTTAAAAACGCGTTCTTGCCGGGACTTATTGCCATGCTCGCGGTTTTCATTTTTGCTTTCGCGATTGCCCGCCCTCTGATTCGCATGCTGATGAGGGGGATAGATAGATTTTTTGAAAAAAGACTCGTTAAAAACGGACGGCTTTCCTTCTATTCTTTAAGGTATGCTGTTAAAAACGTCTTTTCGGTTAAGGTTTTGCATAATTTTTCAAGGCTTTTTGCACTTTTGATTGCAGTTCTTCTGTCTTGTTTTCTGGTTATAGTCAGCTCAGACGGTTACGTGTTGGCTGCGGAGAAAATGCTATCTGCCGATTACGTGGTTTTAAACTCGGCAGAGAGCTGTCAAAATAAGCTTTTGGCTTCAAATTCGGTTGAATCGGCATCAAAAAGCTTTTTTGGCTCTGCCAGAGTTCCGGGCGGAAGATATACACCTGCCATTTCGGTCGAAGATGCTGAAATGCTTTCAGATTTGGTAGGCGTTAAGAAAATGCCGAGCGGTAACGAAGCTGTGTTTTGCATCGGACAGGCGGAGGCTAACGGTTTTTCCGTCGGTGATTCGGTGGAAATCAACGTGGATGGAGAGCTTTATGAGGTAACAGTTTTGCAGATTACAGATTGCGGCACAAACGTGATAATATTCGATAGCGAATATTTCGGAATCGCCCCGAATATGATTCTCGTAAAGGGAAAGGCAGGACTTGATAAGGACGAGCTTCTTATCGAAATATCCGAGGCAACGGCGCTCGAGGTTGCAACCATTGCTTCTCCCGACGAGCTTGTGCGTCAGAGAATCGGCTCAATAGACGTGTATCTTAATACCGGCGACGTTCTTCTTGTAATTGCGATAATATTTTCGGCAATCGGAATGCTGGACAATCTTATTCAGAGCTACCGCGAGAGGCGTCCCGAATTTGAGCTGTACTGTTATGCTGGCATGCCGTCAAATGCTGTCAGAAAAATGAAGGTATTCGAGGTGATTATTGCGGTCGCGTTCGGATTTCTTATGGGAGCTATGGCGTTTGTTGCGGCATCTGTGGTTATCGATATAGGACTTTCGGCATACGGATATAAGGTGTTTAACGCGCTGGCAATGCTCTTTAAATGATTTTGCCGGGAAAAGAGAGGTAAGCGCCGAGAGCTCCGGAAATTAAGAGCACAGAATCTCCCCTTTTGCCATTTGCTCCCGTTGAGCACATTTTGCTCCGTGAAACAAAATATAAAATGTATCTGAGACTCTGAGCAGCTGATTCTATTACGGCTGCCAAAAGCGGTTTTGTACCTAAAAATGCTGCTGCCAGCGTTTTTTAAGTACAGGACCGCTTTTTTAAAAAACTTCAAAAATTTCCAAAAACCCCTTGACAACTTGATTTTTTGTTGCTATAATATTATACTGCACTATAATCGCTTTTATTATGGGGGTTTTTTGCCCTTTTTTCAGACCGACACCGTCGGAATGCACAAAAAACTGTCGAAAATAAAAGGATTTTTGTTGTTTTTGCCCTTTGGCTTTTGCCCGGCAAAAATACGTTTTTCTCTTGTAAATTATCAGGAATGGAGTGATTCATTTATGCTTAAACCCCAGAAGCTTGGCAAGAACGTGAGAATGAGTTTCTCAAAAATTGAAGCAGCCACCGAAATGCCAAATCTTATTGAGGTGCAGAAGGACTCTTACAAATGGTTTCTCGAAGAGGGACTTAACGAGGTTCTTCGCGACGTGTCTCCGATAGTTGATTACACCGGTAACCTTGCTATCGAATTCACGGATTATTCTCTTGACCCGAATCCCAGATATTCGGTAGAGGAATGTAAGAACAGGACTGTTACTTACGACGCTCACATGAAAGTAGGCGTGCGCCTTGTGAACAAGGCGACGGGTGAGTTGAAAACTGCTCAGGTGTACATGTGCGATTTCCCGCTTATGACCGATAACGGCACATTCGTTATCAACGGTGCGGAGCGTGTTATCGTATCGCAGCTTGTTCGTTCTCCCGGCATTTACTACGGTGACGAGGTTGACAAGCAGGGTAAGCATAACTTTACTGCTACCGTAATTCCGTACAGAGGCGCGTGGCTTGAATACGAAACCGATGCTTTCGGCGTATTCCACGTAAAAATAGATAAAACGCGTAAAATTCCGATAAGCGTGCTCGTTCGTGCTCTTTGCCCGGCAGGCGAGGATTCCAACGAGGTTCTCCTCAAAATGTTCGGTGAGGAGGATGCGCTTATTGCAACTATGCAGAAGGATGAAACTGTATCCTTGGCTCAGGAAAACGGCACTTCATACCGTGATGAAGCGCTCAAGGAGATATACAAGAGACTTCGTCCCGGCGAGCCCCCGCTCGTTGAGAGCGCAGAGCTTCTTGTAAACAACCTCTTCTTTGATCCCAAAAGATATGATCTTGCTCCCGTCGGCAGATACAAATATAATAAGAAGCTTTCTATCGCCAGAAGAATTGAGGGCCTTACTCTCGCCAGCGCAGCGGTTAACCCCTTGACAGGTGAGATTGTTGCGGAAGAGGGTGCGCAGATAACCCGAGAGCTTGCAATGCTCATTGAGGATAACCTCATCAATGAGGTGTTCGTTAGAACCGAGAGCGGCAAAGAGGTTAAGGTGTTCGGTAATAACACTGTGCGCCCCGAGCTTGTTCTTGGTTACGACCTATCGGATTGCGGCATAAAGGCTGGTGAGAAGGTAAGATATTCTGCTCTTGCGGATATAATTGCCGCAGCAGATGCAGAGTCTCTTGACTCTGAGGCAAGGGTTGCCTTCATCAAGCAGAGAGTAAAGGACAGCATTGCAGACCTTGCACCCAAGCACGTTACGAAGGAAGATATATTCGCATCGGTTAACTACCTCTTTAACCTTACCCACGGTATAGGCACGACCGACGATATCGACCACCTTGGCAACCGTCGCTTGAGATG
>JAZLAO010000019.1:0-3775 GCA_045613205.1 Eubacteriales bacterium
AGACGGTGCTCCAACCGTCAAAGAAACGCAAGATTACTTTAAGAAAAACGATTATACAACTGCACCGCTTCCGTTTGATTCTGCAACCGGAAAAGATAAAGACGTGATTATTTATATGAAAGCTCGTGAGCTTTTCAAAAAAGTATGGTTGAAAAATCAAAAGCAGCTTGGCGGCAAAGCTTCATTCGTTAACTTCACAAAGAATTATCCAATTGCAGTTTTGGAAAGCGCAGATGAGAAGTTAATTGCAGGTGCTGTTACAAATATTCTTTCAGACGATGCGTTGTATAAAGAAACTATTGATTCATTCTTTGAAAACATGCAACCGCAAATTGAATTAGCCATTGATACATATGCACAGAAGAATAATAAAGACGTTGATGATTTAACTGAAAAAGAAATTGCTTTTGTAATCGATAAACTCGTTGATTTGTTTCTCAGTGAAATGATGAACGCGCTTATGCAATCGCAAAGCGTTCCGGAGTTAATTAAAACTACAAAGAAAATTGGTACGCACGAAGACTTCAATCACTTCATTGAAGAGAACCGTTCAAGAAAAGATTTCTATCGCAAATGGGATCACACGAGAACCAAAATAGGTAAAATCTTTTCATTTAGTGAACTGGCAGATAACGAAGATGCGATTGTTGATATGGAAGCGAACTTCGTAGAAAGACATGGAGTTGGATACGAAGAAGACGAAATAGCTGATTCGGAAACTTGGTTTATTAAATTCGAATCTCTGTACTTGTCGATGCTCGATGACGTCGAAAAGAAGATATACGAATCAAGAATGAAAGGTCGCACCACTACGGTTATTGCAAAAGAATTAGGTTACGCTTCGCACAGCACAGTAGTTAAGAAACTAAAAAAGATGCGTAAGAAGTTCGATGAGATGTGCGCAAAACTAAATAAACAATAGTAAAAGGTATCCCTCGGGAATTAAGTTTCCCGGGGGATTTTTCTTTCTCAAAAATTTTTTGAAAAAATTTTCAAAAAAGTGGAACAATTTGAATTTTTTATGTCGGGTTATATATAGAGGCGAAAGCGTCTGCTTAAAAAGCAGGCGTTTTTTAATTCGTCGAAAGCTGCTGGGTGCGGTAGCGAGTAGGCAAAACTGAATAGTCTGCGACGGAGATACTGTCCCGTCTTCTCTGCCATGACAGCAATTCGAAAGAGTTGTGCCAGGGAGAAATATGCGCGATGCGAATTCCGAAAGGAGTGGCGAGCGGAGAAGATAAGGATTGATAACGTGGTCAAGAGCTGAGCATAGGAACGGCCGTCGGTATTCAGACAAGGTGAAGAGGCGTTTGAAACAAGTACTTTCTCCCTCTTGCGTGGAATGAATCTTCGCCAGTCAGAAATCACTATACGATTTCATGCACCGCTAAAAACTCTTTTTGTCGGGGTAAGGAGTTTTTAGATAAATCTAACGTTGGCTATCTTTTCTAAGGCGACGACTATGGTCGTTGCTATTAGCAAGCATAGCGCTCGGCTTTCCTGCCGTGCACGAAAAAATGCGGGAGACCCGCACCCCTTATTCAAAAAACAAAATTAAAACAAAAAAGAAAGGAGAAAAAATGAGAACAAGAAACCAATCAATCCCAATTCGAGTTACCGAAAAGGAGCTCGAAGAAATCGATGCGAGAGCATCTAAAGCAAAGAAAAACCGCACCGAGTATTTAATCAGCGCGGCACTCGGTAAGGAAATCACGGTCATCGAAGACCTGCGCGAAATGATCGTGCAGCTGAAGAAAATCGGCAACAACCTTAATCAATTAACGCGAAAAGCAAACGCTCACGAGATAGAGGTTGTTAATCTGACCGAAACGAATAATGCTATGGGTGATATCTATCAAGCGATATTCTTACTCGCGAGAAAGGCAGATAATTGATGGCGGTAGTAAAAGCAATTGATTATCATTCGAGCGGCGGTAACAAAGCCTTGTGGCATACTGTGGCAGGTATCGGAATCGTGTTAAACTACGCTATGCGCGGTGAGAAAACGAAGGACGGAAGCGAGGTCATACATCACGTAAGCGGTATAAATTGTAATCCAATGTTTGCAAAAAATGAATTTCTAGCTACGAAGGATTTGTACAAGAAGCGCGACGGAGTAATGTTCTATCATTACGTGCAGAGCTTCGCAGAGGACGACAATCTCACTCCCGAGGAAGCGCACGAGATCGGTCTCGAGTTCGCTGAAAAAGCGTGGCCGGGATTCGAGGTTGTAGTTGCAACGCACACCGACACGCACTGCATACATAATCACTTCGTGCTCAACAGCGTGAATGCTGAGACCGGTTATAAATACCGCACCAAGAAGTCGCATCTTGATGAGCTACGTAATATCAGTGATGGGTTTTGCCTCGCGCACGGTCTCAGTATAATCGAGCCGAGCGAAGATAAGAAAACAAGCGGTCTCGGAAACAACGAGTATCAATCCGCGAAAAAAGGTGAGAGCTGGAAATTCCGTTTGCGCTCAACGATAAGAAGCGCGATGGAAAAGTGCGGAACGAAGGAATCCTTCATCAACTATATGAGGGCGGCAGGTTACGAGGTCAGGTGGAACGACCAATACAAAAATATTAAGTACACTTGTACTAAAGAAAAGAAATTTAAAAATGGGAAATACCCCGAAGTAAACGACGACAAATTATCGGACGAAAAATATTTAAAGGAGAATATGGAACATGAATTCGAAATCAGAAAAACTGACAATGGAACAGCTGGAGGCACTCAATCAAACGGAAGAAGTGGAAATGCCTCCGGAGAAAGTGGTAGTAGAGATACCCGAAGAGGAACTACTGGCGATGCAAGATACACAAGCGGCAACGCTGAAGCTCGTTCGGCAAATAGCGACCGAAATGCCGTGGCTGACGAGAGAAATCGAGCTTCAGAATTTCACACGGGTGCTTTCGGAGAATGCGGAACTGCAGAGACAGAATTCAACTCTGGAGGTGCAGAAAACGCGCGCAGAGATGGAACTGGCTGGGAGAGAGAACGAGAGGAATATCGAAAGAACCGCGAGTCGTATCGCGCACGAGCTCGAGGAGCTAACAAGCAAAATGCAAAGTCTGTGGGTAACAGCGTTCGTAACGATAGGAAGCTCGGTAGCACTCTCTACGATAGTGTGGATCGTATTGTTCGCTCTGCTTCGGTAAGCGATAACAGCAATAAGACTCCCGAAGAAATTGAAGCGGAAGAGGAAGCAAGACTCAACGCAGAAAATGCAGGTACTCTTCTTGGAACTGCTGCCGGTTACTTTATGGAAAAGTCAGACCAGGCGAAAGCCGAAGCAGCTAAGGCAAACGAAGCAACCGAAGAACCCAATACCGATACCGCGTCCGATGATGACGAGGACGAAGGTCACGGATTCAATCTGCATATGTAAAGGAGGTGATAACTATAAGATTAAGAGCAAATATCTTCGCAAACTACCCCGATGCTATGAGCCTCACCGATTTGGCTGGGGCTCTCGGCATCTCAACCAAGCTCGCCTCGCGCCTCGTGCGCTCGGGCGAGATATTCGGTGTCAAGGTCGGACGTGAGTACCGTGTTGCAAAAACGAGTGTTATGGAGTACATAGAGGACGCGCGAGTTGCCTACCCGAAAAGGCGCAAAAAATGATTTGTGTCTAGACTGATAATTCGAACCCACGGGTCTGGACTTTGACCAAGTGGTGTGATATTGTTGGTGTTACCAAACACAAAAATTAACTAAAAGAAAGGAAAAACAAATGGCAAGAAGATACGACAAAGGTGTCTCGGGAAGC
>JAZLAO010000020.1:0-1926 GCA_045613205.1 Eubacteriales bacterium
GAAGTGCGTATATTGTCAATCTGAGGCATGTTAAGAACGTAACTCCGACCAACGTATGCCTATACAGCAATTTCAAAATTCAAATCCCGAGAGGAAAATTTGCCGAGATCAAGAACACCTTTTGGAATTTTCAATGCGAAGAACAGGAGGATTAAACGAGCATGACAGGAACGATTATTGAATCTATACTCTTACTTATAGCGCACGCTGCCGCAGGTATTTATTCCTCCACCCTCAAATATAACAAAAAGACTACTTATATTGTTTGGGGTGTTTGGATGGCGCTTCAAACTATACTTCTGTTTTACACGGAATTTGCTCTGACGAATTGGACGCTTCAGTTCTTTTTCGGATTTATTTTTCCGCTTGTTGGTCAGTATGCAATATTCTTTGTAACTACAAAAGGAAAACTTACGCAAAGAATTTTCACCATGTTGACCTATTCGATCTTTTTCTGCATTATTATGACACCGTTTATTATAGTGAAGGATGCACTCAGTGACTTGCATTGGTCGCTCACCGTACTCATTCAAGCGATTTTGCTTTCGGCAATCGTGTTCTATTTTCTTCGCTATGTTTGCGCTCTTTGTCGAGCTGCTTCCAAGAATATTACCAGAGGTTGGTCACAGCTTATCTTTGTTAACGTTATATTTTTCATTACTGTAATACTGACCTCAGTTTTTCCGGTAAGACTTAAAGGCTTTGACGATCCTGCGTTTCTCTCATTCGTTTTCTTAAGCATTTCAATTTTGGCGGTATATCCCGTTATCTTTTCGAGCATCAAGAGTATGTCAGAAGCCGCTGAAAAAAGAGAGGTTGAAACGCAAAACAAGCTGCTTGTAGCGCAGATCGAAGCGGAAACCGCACAGCTTGCGGCGGATAGTCAATCAAGACACGATAGACGTCACCACAACTTCATTATGCTTGGCTTGGCGAGAAACGGAGATTATGAAAGTCTTAAAGAATACCTAACCAATCTCGTAGATGACGATAACGAGATATGGGGCGAAACACGTTACTGTGAGAATACAACAGTAAATATAATTTTGACCATGTATAAAAGACGGGCAAAAGAAAACGGCATCTCCGTAAAGATTTCCGCCAAAGCAAGCAGTAGCCTTGCCGTTCCTCCGCAGGATCTCGTTATTGTAATTGCCAATCTCTTTGAAAATGCGATCAATGCAACCGCAAAACTGAAGGGTAAAGGCAAAAATATTGATATTCAAATTAAAGACAGTTCCGAACGGTTGCTCATTAAGATAGACAATCCGTGCAGGGCAAATCTGACCTTCGACGAAACACTCTACGGCATCGGTATTCGTTCGGTGATCTCCACCACAACCAAGTATGAAGGTATGTATGATTTCACAGCCGAGGACGGTGTGTTTTCTGCCAAAATTATCCTAAATTTGAAGTAAAAATTACAATCTACGCCAAATCAGATACATTCTACGACAAACTCCCCAATCTCGGGGAGTTTTTTGTTATAATTTAATGGAAGAAAAGAGGTTCTCTTTTTAAGGTAAAAACTCGAAGTATTTGCGCAAAGGAGGCGCTTAATCTTGGATGAAAAGAAATATAACGAAGAAGGTTATTTGAACGTATCGGAAATGGATACTTGCCCCTTGTGGGAAAAAGATACGATTCCTTGCAAATCGGGTTGGAATAATAGTTGCTTTTTCTGTAGGTACGGCAAATTTCGTACGCCCGAATATATAAGATATGCCGAAGATATGCCGCGCGGAGAACCGCTTTATAGTGTTTGCCGCAACGAGAAAAACAAAAAATCCGCCTCGGATACGCACTAAGGTGGTTAATTGGAACAATTAGATTTCTCAAACAGCAATATTGACCTTACCTGTGAGGATGTTGGCGTTTTTCTCACATCGGTCGGAGTGGAAAAGCGCGAGGCTCTGCGAATTAAGC
>JAZLAO010000021.1:0-61491 GCA_045613205.1 Eubacteriales bacterium
TTTTCAAACGCTCTGCAAGCAGACGCGCCTGCTCGCATCCAAGCTTTGATAAGGGGATATCTCCCTTTGGAAAGGCAACGTCACCGAGATATTCGGCGTTATCTGCCACTTGTCCGTGCCGCGTAACGTATATTTTCATAATCTGAAAGCCCTTTCTTTTGGAATTTTAAGGTCGGTAAGGTCTTCTCTTACAAAATATATCGGATTCGTCAGCAAAAGCAGTCTTTGGTTTTTGTCGTATACTTCAACCCTTGCGAACCCGACGGGAAGAGAGACGGTAATTTCGATTTCAGACGACACGGCATCTTGGGTAAGGGTTATTTCCTTCTCTTTTTCTCCATTGACAATCCAATTGAGAGTCGAGCCGCGTTTTATTTTGTCGGCGCGGAAGCATATTTTTTCTACTCGTTCCGAATTAGTGATGCAAACGCTGCCCATCGGTGCGCCGTCCTCGCTTTCGAATGAAATATTGCCATTGAAAGTAACGGGGTCCGCTGTGTATGCCAAACCCGATTTCATTGCGGAAATAAATTTATCCTCGTCGGGAGCTTCACCGCTCGGGATACCGAGCCAGGTCGCAAAATTGTTTCCCGAATACCAGCCGCTTTTCAGAGAATGGCTGTCACTGCAACCGTAACCCGTGAGAAAATATCCGCCAAGAGAAAGCTTATCCCAAAGCTTTGTATAACCGCATTGCGGAATATGGTGGCGTCCGTCGGGATAACCTACGTCGAGCAGGGTTGCGCCGAAGCAGTTGTTGTCAAGAAAGAACTGAGCAACACTGTTTACCTCTGCCCCTATGTCAAGCTGCGAGCAATCGCGTCTTTTATATCTTACAAAGGGGTGATTTAAGGAAAATGCGCCGCCCTCGGAAAGCAAAATTCGGCAGGCTTCCGCATTTGATATGTCGTAACCCTTAGCTTCGTAATCAAGAATTGGGATACGGGTTGAAAAGCAGTTTTTATGCATTCCCGCTGCGGAAACCTCGGTTGCGACAAAGGGCACAACTCCGTATTTTTCACCGATTTGAGCCGCTATTCTTTTTTGTCTGTCGTGGGTTTGTTGCGCTGATAAACCTACGGTTTTCCTAAAGCTGTCGATGAATGCCGCAGCGCTCTTTTGACGGCGCGCCTCAAGCCTTACCGTAACTGTGGAAAATACGTTGTCCACACCGCCATAAGCACTATCTGCATCCTCAGATAAATTGAAAATGCGATGTGTCCAATCACGTGAGCCGCTTATTGGGATAATCAAGGTGTGATTCCCCTCAAGTCCTTCTGTGCTTCCGAGCACGTAAAGAATATGAGCGCAAGTCAGCTCGGGCGGCCGTTCGGAAAGCATCACGTCAAAAATAAGGCGCTGATTTTCGCTGTCTTGAAAGTCGGTCTTGTAAGCAAAGGATATTGAAACGTCGGAAAGCAGGCTTGTGCAATGCTTTTTACCCGTTGAAAAAAGGGTTGCTTCGATGCCGTGCCAATCCTCTCCGTCTGCCTTTACCTGCATTTTCATACAGCCATCACCCTCGTATGCGGTGTCGCGGCAATGCTCGACAGAGCCGTATTCGGCATTTTCGCATTTAAAGCCGTATTCTTTTTTGTTGGAGTCGAGCAGGGAAAGCCCCGAGTTGAAATCAAAGCTGTCAATCTCCTCGGGTTTTCTTCCCATGCGGATATCGTGGTCGGTAAACCATATGTATTTCATTCCCAGATTTTTTGCGTGGTATATATGTCCCTCCATGCTGGCACCCGGCTCGTAGCAGGAATGAATATGCATATGTTGGGCATAAAAGTCGTATTTATTTTTCACATTATTGATCCTCCCATAAAAGAAAATCAGACAAATCAATACTCTTGATTGTTTAGCATTTGAATACGCGTAATATACTTCTTTGGGGTGACGCCCATGTGCGTTTTGAAAACGGCGGAAAAATAGTCCGGATTTATATAGCCGCAAAGCGTGGCGATGTCTTTGATTACCGATACTCCGTGCTCCATAAGAAAGCAGGCGTGGCGCACGCGCAAAATCGTAATATATTTGATTACGCTGACCTGATATTCTCTTGCAAAAACCGAGGTGATATAATTTGAGTGATAAGAAAGCATCTCGCTCATATAATTCAGGCTCAGCTCGCTGTTTGTGAAATTGCTGTCGATGAAATCCCGTATTCTCTGCGCTGCGCTTTGAGTATTGTTTTTTATGTCGGAGTTGCTGTACAGTCTGTCAAGCTCTGAAAAGGTGCAGTAAATGAGCCCTTTGCATCTTAAGGCAGCGATACTTGACGGAAGCGAAATGCAGGACTTCCACAATTCTCCAAATCCCACCGCATCGTGATACTGCGTCACGGTCATTCTGATTTTGAGGCGTGAGGCAAGCGCTGTCGCATCAGCACCGAAATAGGTAATTCGTATATACTTAAGGTCGCGCTGATTTTTTATGCTCCATTCCACGTAAGGAGCAATAATAACGACATCCCCTGCGGAGAGTTTTCCGGGTGTGGCATCCGCTTGAATCATGCCTTCGCCGGCGGTAACGTATATAAGGGAATAAAACGCCATGCTTTGCCGCGATTGCTTTGCCGAGCATTCGCTCTCGGAAACTATCCCGTTGATAATCAGCGACTCGGATGCGATAGGGGTTACGTTGTGTTCCAATTCGCCCATAATGCAAATCTCTCCGTTCTTTACTAAGTTGGTAATATTCTAACATTTTTATGGGTAAAAATCAACCTTGTCTTTAAAAAATAGGGTTTTTGATTAGTTTGATTCGGTTGATAAAGAATGCGCGATACCGTTCTTTGTTTTTTCAGTTTTTTTGTTTAGTTTTTCCGTTGACTCGTATTTTCAGTTAATATATAATTTAAATAAGAACGTTTTTTGAAAAAATTACGTTTACAAACCGGAGGTGGATATGAAAAAAGCAAATCACACGAAGAACATATATAAGACGAGAAGTGAGAGCCCTATTGACTTTGCCGCTGAGGAGCTGAGAAAATATTTAAGAATGATGATGCCCGACGGAGGAAATTACAAAATACAGTGTTCCACCGATGCAAATGACGGCTTTAGGCTTGGACTTATGCAGGATTTTGGGCTTGATATCTCCGATGCGGAGGACGTCGAGCTTGACGATATAATATATATAGATTGCGACGAAAGCGGCGGAATTATTGCCGGCTCAAACCCAAGAAGCGTTTTGCTTTCGGTTTACGAATATTTCAGACAGATGGGATGCCGTTGGCTATTTCCCGGTGTTGACGGAGAATATATTCCGTTAAAGAACATCGAGGCTGTAAAAATCCGTCATAAACCGTCCATGCGTTACAGAGGTCAGTGCAATGAGGGGTGCGAATATCAAGAGTCTATGCTCGAAGCGATAGATTTCACCCCAAAGCTCGGTATGAACGTTTTTATGATGGAATTCAAAATACCGAACGCCTACTACGATGGTTTCTATATGCACATGAACAACGAGGCAAACTATCCCGCCGAGCCGGTAACACCCGAACAAGTGCTTCAGTGGAAAAGGCAGTGCGAGGCAGAGCTTGCAAAGCGCGGTCTTCAGTTTCACGATATAGGTCACGGCTGGACCGCTGATCCGTTCGGCATTGACAGCACTCCGACGTTTTTGGATGATTCCAAGGTTCCCGAGGAGGCAAGACAGTTTATAGCTTTGCGTAACGGAAAGAGGGAGCTGTTTGATAACAGACCCCGCCATACCGAATTTTGTATGTCTAACCGTGTTGCAAGAAAAAAAGTGGTGGAGCACATCACCGATTACGCGGCATCGCACGACAATCTCGATTATCTGCACGTATGGCTTGCCGACCGCCGAAATAATCATTGCGAGTGTGAGGAATGTTGTAAACGCACTCCGTCCGATTGGTATATGATGCTCCTCAACGAGCTTGATGCGGCGCTTACCGAAGCGGAGCTTGATACCCGCATAGTGTTCATCGTGTATACCGACACAACCTTTGCACCGCTAACCGAGTATATTAAGAACCAACCTCGCTTCACTCTTATGATTGCCCCGGTAACGAGAAGCTATACTCAATCGCTTCCGCTCGAGATTCCCCAAAATATCGAGGTGCCGAAATATGAAAGAAACAATATTTCTTTGCCAACCATAGTTGAAGAATATTTCGTGCATCTCGACGGTTGGAAGAAAAAGTGGCATGGGTCATGTATAGCCTATGAATATCATTTCTGGCGGCATCAATACTACGATTTTTCAGGTATTAAAATTGCAAAAGTAATCCACGAGGACGTAAAAGCCTACTTAAAGCATGATATTCAGGGCATTATTCAGGATTGCTCGCAAAGAAGCTTTTTCCCGAACGGATTCGCGTTCTATTGCTATGCAAGAACGATGTTTGACTCTTCTTTGAGCTACGATGAGCTGCTTGAGGACTATTTTAAGATAGCCTACGGCGATAATTGGCGTGATTTTTACGCTTATTTTGAAGAAATTGCCACTGCTATTGATTTTAAGCTTCTCGAACAGGAAAGGTCGACGGATTACGCTATTTCCCGTTTCTACAACCTTGAGTATGCCGAACGCCTTCGCAACGTCCGCGAGGTGACCGCAAAGGGACTTAAGCTCATACGTGAGAACTACAACCACCCTTACAGAATAGCGACCTTTTCCGTGCGTCTTCTTGAAATGCACGCAGAGTATTGCAATCTGTTTGCCGATGCTATGATGTTTAAGGCAAGGGGCATGGACCAGTCTGCATGGGATAAATTCAACGTTTTGTGCAGCACGGTCGGCAAATACGAATATCAATTCCGACTTGTTTATGACCACGGTTTAGCGATGAATTCGCTTAAAAACAATATTTTTGCAAAGAAAACCAATCTTCCCGAATTGGCTTACATGTAGTAAATTTCGGAGCTTTTCCGATTTTATCAGAAAAACAAAACTAAACAGGTGTGAATATGAAGGCTATAATTAACGCAGAGCTTGTTATGAGAGATCATTTTATACCCGATGCCGTTCTTTTTATTGACGAAGGCAGGATTTTCGGGTACGGTGAGATGCGAAATACCGAAATCCCCGACGGATGTGAAATAATCGACGCGGAGGGTGAGTACGTAGGACCCGGTCTTATCGATATTCATTCCCACACGGGTGACGATATAAATGCATGGGAGGACCCCATTGCAGCGGCAAGCTTTCATCTTTCTCACGGTGTCACTACCTATCTTCCCACGTCGTACGGAAGAATGTCGAAGGAAGAGTATATCACCATGTGCCACCGTGTGCGCGAGGCAATGAATACTCCCGAAGGCAAGAATATTGGCGGAATTTATTTTGAGGGCCCCTATTCTAACCCCAAATACGGCTCTAACCGCAACCTTAATCCATGGAACAAGCCGGTGCTTCCCGAGGATTACGAGCCTATTATAGAGGCGTCGCGCGGAATAGCAAGAGTGTGGGGGCTGGCACCCGAGAGAGAGGATATTCTTCCTTTCGTAAAGGCGGCGAAGAAAGCCGAGCCGAACGTTCGGTTTGCCGTAACGCATAGCGAAGCAACGCCGCAGCAAATAGAAAAACTGATACCTTACGGTCTTTGCATCGGTACGCATCACACCAACGCCACGGGTACGATAGTAAATTATCCCGAGTGCCGCGGATGCTGTGTTGACGAAGCCGTAAACTATAACAAAAGTATATATGCCGAGATAATAAGCGATAGCCGCGGAATTCACGTCGACCCTTATATGCAACGACTTGTTCGCAGCATAAAAGGTGACGATAGGATAATCCTTATATCCGACAGAACGAAAACGGGAGCGCCAAATCCCGAGGGATACGAGGGCGTTACCGACCTTAATTTTGACTATGAAGCGGAAATTGCAGGCTCAAAACTTTCGCTTGAGGTTGCCTGCCGCAACTTTATGAAGCATACCGGAGCATCAATGGTAGATGCATTTAAATTTGCTTCTCTCAATCCCGCGACCGCTCTCGGATTTACCGACAGAGGTCAAATTCTCGAGGGGCTTCGCGCCGATCTTGTAATCGTTGACCGCAAGATGAACGTCAAAAAGGTATTTCTTGAAGGCGAACTTGTCAGAGGCTAATGCCGAAATACTCTTCTTGACTAATAAAAAATATAGGGAAGCTCATTAAGCTCCCCGCAAAAAGCGGATGCTCAATACCGAAAGGTGTCGGGCATCCGCTTGATTATTATATAGTCTTTAGATAAAACGGTTTCGCCGTTTAACTTAAATTCGTTTGATTTGCCTTAGACGAATTATTTTATATATTTCGGCATAACGGGCATACCGCCGTTCGCAGCCGATTCAACTGCGGCAAGACCTACCGCAACGGTGTTCGTGCCCTCGCGTACGGTGCATACTATGGGAGTATCGTTAAGTATAGCAAGCGCCATCTCACGAATCTCTGCGGCAACGTTGTGGTCCTTTACCTCAACGGGAACCTGAACCGCGGGATAGCTGTGCTTGCCGTTATCGTCGGTAACGTGGTGATAAAGGGTTAGGAAGGGACTTCTGTTATCACAAATGATAGTACCCTTCGTGCCGTAAAGGCAGGTGCGCATTGTGTAATCTCTTTTTACACCGATGCCGCAGAAAATCTTTCCGACAACGTTATTCGGAAATTGCATAATAGCTATCGTGCAATCGTCAACAGGCCAATCTGTGAGCACCTTTCTGTTTGAAAGTGCCATAACCCTTTCGGGATTTCCTGCAATCCAGCGAAGAAGGTCGATTGCGTGACAGCCGCCGCCTATAACGCTGTATCTGAGATTTACGGGATCGCGTCTCCATTCTGCACCGGGAATGAACTGATAATCGTGAGCATATTCCGACTCAACGTAGAAAAGCTCACCTATCTCGCCCGCATCAACAAGCTCTTTCGCCTTGACAAATCCGGGCGCCTTGCGGCATACCTGACCGGTCATGAAAATTTTTCCGCTTGCATCTGCCGAATCAACCATTGCCTGACAGTCATCCATGGACTGAGCGAGCGGTTTCTCGCAAAGCACGTGATATCCGGCAGCAAGCGCAGCCACAGCCTGTTCTCTGTGAATCTGGTCGGGAGTGATAATAATTACGCAATCAAAGCCGCCGTCTGAAAGCATTTTGTTATAATCGGTATATCTCTTGTTCTCGGGAATCTTAAACTCATCGCCGCGCGAATCAAGTGCTTTTTTGTCTATGTCGCAAATGCAAGCAATCTCAGCCACGTCACTGTTCTGAAAAACACCGTTAATGTGGCGGAATGCGAGTGCGCCCATTCCAACAAGCGCAAATTTAATTTTTTTATCCATTTTTATATCTCTCTTTCTAAATTTTATTTCACAGAAATTTTATCATAAAGAAAGAATATTGTAAACAATCAAAACTAATACGTATCCTAAAAATCTTAAGAATTTTGATTAGCAAGTGACTTTATAGATTTGCAGTGGCTGATTTTTTCATCTTTTTTAGCGCAGCGTTCTTCTTTGTAATGCCATGGAAAATGCGAGTATCAGTTAAGGTTCGTTTAAGACCGCGGACTAGCGATGATTTCGCTTAAAAACAATATTTTCTTAAAAAACCAACCTTACCGAATTGGCTTATATGCAGCCGTTTTCAAAAACAATAAAAAAGACAGCTCTTTACCGAAAAAATCGGTGGAGCTGTCTTTTGTTATAGCCGAAGAGAGCCGAACTCATAAGGTTTTGAAATATAGATTTTCCCATCTTCATCGCTAAATTTTTCTTAAATATCCGCATATACCGGATTACCTTTAGTTTTTTGCGGAATCTTGTTCAAAAATTATTGCTTTCGGCATATTGAGCTTGAACACGGTTGCGAGGACGCGTATTGCGACGACGCATATGATGCCAAGCAGGAATGAGAGGTATTCGGGAACTGTGGTGGTTTTCAAGAGCACGTAGTATAGCGAGGCACCGAAGAGGGATGCGACAGCGTACACACGCTTATTGAAAACAAACGGTATCTTACGAAGACACAAATCGCGTATCATACCTCCGCCGACGCTGGTTATCATGCCGAGCGAGATTGCGACGAGCGGGGAATCAAAGCCCTCACCGATACATATTTTTGCGCCCATAACCGCAAACACTCCAAGTCCGACCGCGTCAAAGTAGTTGTTTATACCTTCAACGACGTGCTCGTTTTTCACGTACTGCCGTTTGAATATCGCTGCCAGAATAAAAACCGCAAGAGCCGAGGCAATAGCGCAGATTATGTGAAAAAGACTCGTGAAGAATGAGGGCGTGCGGTCTATTAAGACGTCACGGAGCATACCACCGCCGAACGACGTGGTAATTGCGAGAAAAAGAACACCGAAAATATCCATTTCCTTATCTATTGCCGCAAGAGCGCCTGATATGGCAAATGATACTACTCCAACCGTTTCAAGAATGAAAAAGAAGGACTGCATCTTAAATGCCCATTTCCTCTTTAACCTGTTTGAAGGTGTCTGCGATAAAGAGTATCTGCTCCTCTGAAAGAGCTGCGGAAATCTGAGTTCTTATGCGCGCCTTGCCCTTCGGAACGACGGGGTATGAGAACGCAACCACGTACACGCCCTTTTCCATCATACGCTTTGCCATTTCAACGGCTTTATGCTCGTCGTAAAGCATAATCGGGATTATGGGTGTGCCTCCGTCGATAACGTCAAGTCCGATTTCCTTTATCTTCTCTGCAAAAAGCTTGGTGTTTGCAAACAGCTTATCTCTTCTTGAGGTATCATTTTCAATAAGCTCAAGAACCTTAAGCGAGCCTGCCGCAACGGCGGGAGCGAGGGTGTTTGAGAAAAGGTAGGGGCGGGAGCGCTGACGGAGAAGGTCGATTATCTCTTTTCTTCCTGATGTGAAGCCGCCCGAAGCCCCGCCGAGAGCCTTGCCGAATGTGCCCGTGATAATATCTACTCTGCCCGAAACTCCGCAGTATTCTGCGGTGCCTCTGCCGGTTTTGCCCATAAAGCCTGCCGCGTGGCTGTCGTCAACCATTACGAGCGCGTCGTATTCGTCGGCAAGGTCGCAAATAGACTTAAGGTCGGCAACCGTGCCGTCCATTGAGAATACGCCGTCGGTGGCAATGAGCTTTATTCTTGCGCCCTTAGCCTCTTCAAGCTTTGCACGCAAATCCGCCATATCGCGATTTTTATAACGGAATCTTGCCGCTTTACAAAGTCTCACACCGTCGATAATGCTGGCGTGGTTAAGCTCGTCGCTTATAACCGCGTCTTTGTCGGTGAGAAGAGTTTCAAAAAGTCCTCCGTTTGCATCAAAGCAGGAGGAGTAGAGAATAGTATCATCAGTGCCGAGAAATTCGCTTACCTTGGCTTCGAGGTCCTTATGTAGCTTCTGCGTTCCGCAGATGAATCTTACAGAGGAAAGTCCGTAGCCGTAGGTGTCGTAGCTTTTCTTTGCCGCCTCGATAACCTCGGGGTTGTCGGCAAGTCCGAGGTAGTTGTTAGCGCACATATTTATAACGTCGCGTCCGTCCGAAAGTCCGACCTTCGCGCCCTGAGGAGTGGTGATAATCTTTTCGTTTTTCTTAAGTCCGTCCCTCTCGATATCGTTACATATCTCGGTAAAATAATTAAGAGCTGTTTTTTTCATTTTGATACCTCAATCAATTTATTTTAGACCAATCGAGTATTACCTTGCCCGATTTTCCGCTGTTCATTGCGGCAAAGCCCTCTTCGTAATCTCTTACGTCGAGTCTGTGGGTGATTATGTTGTCGATGTTGAGTCCGCCCTGAAGCATTGCCGACATCTTGTACCAGGTCTCGTGCATTCTTCTTCCGTAGATGCCCTTTATGGTGAGGCCGTTGAATATAACCTTAGACCAGTCTATTCTTGCGTCATCCCTCAGAAGTCCGAGCAAGGCAATGCGGCCGCCGTGTACCATATTGTCAATCATCGTATTGAAGGCAATCTCGCTTCCCGACATTTCAAGTCCGATATCGAAGCCCTCTTTTATGAGAATTTTATCCATCACTGGTTTGAGGCTTTCCTTGGCTGTATTTACGGTCAGGTTAAGGCCGAGCTTTCTTGCAAGCTCGAGTCTGTCGTCGTTTATATCGGTGATAACTACGTTTCTCGCGCCCGCAAATTTACACACGGCTCCCGCCATGATACCAATGGGGCCCGCACCTGTGATAAGAACGTCCTCCCCGAGAACGTTGTAGGAAAGCGCTGTATGCACTGCGTTTCCGAAGGGGTCGAAAATTGAGTAAAGCTCCTCGCTGATACCCTTTTCGCATCTGCGGACGTTCTCCTCGGGTATAACGAGATACTCCGCAAATGCACCGTCGCGGTTTACACCGACGCCTATAGTCTCTTTGCAGAGGTGCCCATTACCCGCGAGGCAGTTCCTGCATCTTCCGCAAACGATGTGACCCTCGCCGGATACAAGCTCACCGACGCGCCAGCTTGTGACGTTGCTGCCGACCTCGACTATCTCGCCTACGTACTCGTGTCCTATAATCTGTGGCGTTTTGATGGTTTTCTGCGACCACGCATCCCAGTTGTAAATATGCAGATCGGTGCCGCATATTGCGGTTTTGTGAATTTTTATTTTGACGTCGTTCACGCCCGTTTGGGGTTCGGGAACGTCCTCAAGCCAAAGTCCTCTTTCGGGGAACTTCTTTACAAGAGCTTTCATTGTTTTTCTCCTCTTTATATAGACATGTTTTTTATTGATTTTTCAAGTTTTTCGATAAATTTCGAGCTCATATCCGAAAATCTGCGGTTATCGTTCAGTATATATCCTATAATGTAATTATACTCGCAATGGAGAGGTATGCTCACTATATCGCCGCCGTTGAGCATAGAGGGCATTATTCCCGTTCCGACGGTGTAGGCGTCGGTTATGAGAAGAAGATTCATGAGCGTTGCGCGGTCGCTTATCTCTACGTGTTTTTTCACGCTTTCAGAGTCAAGCATTTCCTCGGTGAAATAGGAGCTGTTATGCTCTCCCTGCTCGTAGGATACGTAAGGGTAGTTTTCAAGCTCGCAGAAATCAAGAGTTTCGCGCGATGCCAAGGGATGCTCACGCCTAAAGAATACGTGGGGCGACGCCTTCAAAAATTCGACGAAGCTGATGCCCTTTTTGCCAAGGTAGCGCTTCATAACGTCAAAATCGCTGTCCTTGATGGCAAGGATGCCTATATCGCTGTTTCCCGTTTCGACCTCTCCGATAACATTGTGTGTTTCTATTTCCTTGATTGCAAGCTTATAGCACTCTGCATCGAGCTCCTTCAAAAAATTGCCGAATATATCAGCAATAAAATCATAGTGCTGCGTTGCTATTCGAAGCTTGCTTTTTACGGGTGCGGTTTTGTATCTGTCTGTGACGAATTTTTCGGCACTGACAATTTCAGATGCGTACTTTACAAATTCAGAGCCGTCCTCGGTGAGATAAACGCCATTGCTCGAACGCTCGAAAATTTTAATGTTCAATTCCTGCTCGAGCTGCTTTACGCTTATTGAAAGTGAGGATTGCGCTATGAAAAGCTGGTTAGCCGCCTCGGAAAAAGAGCCGGTTTTTGCAATTGTAAGAACGTATCTGCACTGTTGAATAGTCACCTTGTATCTCCTTTGCCACGAAATCCCACGTTACAATTATAACAAAACGGATAGCGTTTTTCAATATAAATAAACTATGGCTGCCGTTCACCGACTGATATATTACCTAGATTTCCGATATTCCACCGGGGTTTTGCCGACTGCCTTTAAAAAATCACGGTTAAATGTTCTTTGAGAGGCGAAGCCGCATTCCTCGGCAATCTCCCTCACGGCTTTGTCGGTGTGCGAGAGCATTTTGCAGGCTTCGCTGATTCTAAGTCCATTTACGTAGCTTCCCACCGACATACCCGTCGCCTTTTTGAAAAACTTGGATACGTAGCTGTAGTCGTAACCAACGAAGTCCGCAATAGCCGCGAGGCTGCAATCCTTGCAAAAATTTTCCGAAATGAAGAAAAGAATTTTTGAAAGAAGACTGTCGTCCGCTTGCGATGCGTCGATATATTCCGCATTGCAGTCAAACAAGGCGCACAGATTATAACAAAGCGCCTTTCTGAAAAGCAAGCCGTCGCACGCTGCGGGGAGCTCACAGGAAAGCTTGAATGCGTTGCTTTTCGGTACACGCCTTGCGTTGTGAAAGCTGCCTACAAGGTCGGGGGAGAAAATGCAAACCCAGGTAGACGTGTTCTTTTTCGTCTCGTAGGAGTGGCTCTGATACGGGAAAACCAAAACCGCATCTCCTGCGCGGAGAATATATTCACGCCCATCAACGTTGACCTTGGCTTCTCCCGAGCGCACAGCATAGCATTCGTAGGACTTGTGAATGTGGAGAGGGAAGCCTTTGTTGTTTTCTTGCACGGCAATATCAAAATAATTATTCTTATCGGAACGTGTTGGCTCAAAAAACATAAATTTCTCCTAACTTTGCGAAAGACATAAGTGCCAAAAGCGCTGAAAAATAAAGATTCAGATTGGGTCGGCATTGCTTAAAGACAAATTATGTCTACTATTTTACCACTTATGGCGTTGATTGTCAATATAATGTCTGTTATAATAGTGGTAGAATTCAATATATACATGAGGAGTATGTTATGAAATACGATGTGAAAGATTTTACGATTGACGAAAAAATCAGACTTCTTGCGGCAAAGGACCGTTGGCATACCGCGGATTTTGACGGCAAACTTTACGAGGTTTTGGTTTCGGACGGCCCCGTGGGGCTTCGAACCATTGAGTCCGAGGAAAACGGAGTTTTGAAATATTCCGCAGCCGTTGCCTTTCCGTCGATACAGATTCTCGGTCAGACGTGGGATACCTCCAAGGCTTACAAAATGGGTGAGGTGCTTGCCGACGAGTGCATTGAGCGCGGGGTAGACGTTCTTTTAGCACCGGGTATCAATATAAAAAGACTTCCGACCTGCGGAAGAAATTTCGAGTACGTTTCCGAGGACCCCTACCTTTCGGGTATTTTCGGCAGAGAATATATAAAGGGCGTTCAGGACCATCACGTAGGAACATCTTTAAAGCATTATTGCGCGAACAACCAAGAGTATTCCCGTTATTCTCAGTCGAGCGAGGTTGACGAGCGCACGCTCCGCGAAATATACACTTATAATTTTAAAATCGCACTTGAGGCGAAGCCCTGGACGGTTATGTCCTCATACAACCTTGTAAACGGCGTTAAGATGTCGGCTCACAAAAAGCTTTATACGATGCTCCGCTGTGAGCTCGGATTTGACGGAGTCATAATGAGTGACTGGAGCGCGGTTGACGACCACGCAGCATGCGTGCTTGCAGGGCTTGACCTTGAAATGCCCTATAGCGAGGCGGGCTATCAGAACCTTAAAGCCGCAGTCGAGGAGGGCAGAGTCACCGAGGAGGAGCTTGACAGGCGCGTCGAGGTGGTGCTTCGCTTTATCGAGCTTTGCGAGGCGGAAAGCAAAAAAAGAAAGGTCGAAACAACACTCGACGAGCGCGTAGCATTGACCGAGAAAATTGCCGAGGAGGGTATCGTCCTTCTTAAAAACAACGGTGTGCTTCCTATAAAAGACGGCGCGTCTGTAGCGGTGAGCGGTGAGGGCTCTGTGACAAGCGTATCGGGCGGCGGCTCTTCACGTGTGAATCTTGCGCGCGAGGTTCCGAAGCTTCACAAGGAGCTTGCGCTCGCCTTGCCGAGCTCGGAGATTTCTTTCTATCGCGAGCATAAGGGCGTATATGCCCATGCTATAAACAACGCGTACGGAAAGGACGTAAATATAATCTGCGTTCAAAAGATAGATTCCGAGGGCAGTGACCATAACAGTATACGTCTTGACACGTGGCAGGAAAACTTTATTCTTGAGATGGCAAGAAAGAATCCCAATACGGTAGTGGTTTTGTATCACGGCTCGGTCATAGATATGACCGCTTGGGAGGATAAGGTTGCGGCTATCGTTTCCGCGGGATACCCCGGTGAGCGAGGAAACGCGGCAATTGCAAAAATTCTTGCGGGCAAGGTTAACCCCTCGGGCAAAACCGCAGAAACCTATCCCGAAACTCTTGATGATTGCCTTGCTATGCATTGCGAAAGAGATTATAATTACAGCCTTTATTCTGACGGACTTCTTGTGGGTTACCGTTGGTATGACACCGCGAAATATATGGGAAAAGGTGACACGGCTAGGGTGAAATACCCATTTGGTCACGGTCTTTCATACTCAACATTTGAATATTCGGGACTTAATCTTTATGTGGGTGACGGGGACATCACCGTTGAGTTTGACGTTAAGAACACCTCGAAGATAGATGGCAAAGAAGCGGCGCAGGTTTATTTCCGCGACCCCGTGTCAAGTGTATTCCGTCCGTACAAGGAGCTTTGCGGCTTTGAAAAGAAGCTTGTCAAAGCAGGTGAGTGCGAGCATTACACTGTTAAGGTGCCTAAAGAATACCTCGCATTCTATTCGACAAGCGAGGATAGATGGGTGCTTGAGAGCGGAGTGTTTGAAATTATGGTAGGCGCAAGCTCGGATGACATAAGACTTACAGGCAAAATAAGCATTTGATGCGAGGAAATTTTCATTAAAGGAAGACATAGCCACAGCTTATTGCGACGTTAATCTTACGTCATACGTCATAAAAATAATCAGCGCGCATTTCGTCTGCGCAAAAATATAGGATAGGAGCGAAAACCGCGCTTTTTAGGTTTTCGCTCCTGTTTTGTGATTATTTGACCGTACCTTAAAAAAATATATTGATTTATTTTGTTTTTTGTGATATTATAAAATAACAATTTATAATTGCTGTCTGTATTTGAGTAGGCATAAAAATAATCCGAATCCGCTCTGAATCTTTATTTTTCAGCGCCCTCGGTACTTATCTCTCTTGCAGCTAAGCAAAATTTGAAGTATTTGCACCTTGGTTTTTGAAAATTGTTCCAAGTGGCGATGCTTTTGAAAGTGGAGAACAAAATGTATAGAATAGTTGACAAAAAGGCATTAAATCCCACGGTGGTGCAGCTTAAGATTGAAGCACCGCTTGTGGCAAATAAGGCGCGGGCCGGACAATTCATAATTTTAAGAGTCGATGCGGACGGAGAGCGCATACCTCTCACCGTTGCAGGTGTGGACAAGGAGCGCGGCACTGTGAAGATAATTTATCAGATAGTAGGTTCTACCACCGAAAAGCTTTCTCATAAAGAGGCGGGTGAATATCTCGAGGACTTTGTCGGTCCTCTCGGTGTGCCAACGGAACTCGACGGACTTAAAAAGGTTTGTATCGTTGGCGGCGGCGTTGGCTGTGCCATTGCTATGCCAATTGCCGAGGCTCTTCACCAAATGGGAGCAGAGGTGACGAGTATTATAGGATTCAGAAGCAAGGATTTGCTTATCCTTGAGGACGAATTCAGAGCTTGCTCGGATACTCTCCGTATTATGACCGACGACGGTTCTTACGGTGAGGAGGGAAACGTAACCGTACCGCTTAAGGAAATGCTCGAATCAGGTGAAAAATTCGATATGATAATAACCATAGGTCCGCTCATTATGATGAAATTCGTGGTTGAGACGGCAAGACCTTTCGGAACACCCGTGACGGTTTCTATGAATCCCGTTATGGTTGACGGCACGGGAATGTGCGGCGGTTGCAGACTCACTCTTAACGTGGGCGGCGAGAGGGTCACAAAATTTGCCTGCGTTGACGGTCCTGATTTTAACGGATATGAGATTGATTTTGACGAAGCTATGACCCGCGGCAGAATGTATTACGGGTTTGAACGACACAAGCATGAGCAAACCTGTAACCTTTTCGCGAAGGAGGTGCGGTAAGATGGCAGCAAATATGAGCCTCACGAGAAACAAAATGCCTACACAGGATGCTGAGGTGCGCGCTCGTAATTTTGACGAGGTTGCTCTGGGATACACCGAAGAGGCTGCAATCGACGAAGCAAACCGTTGCCTCAACTGTAAAAATATGCCCTGCGTTGCAGGCTGTCCCGTTAAAATTCATATCCCCGAATTTATTTCAAAAATCAAAGAGGGGGATTTTGAGGGAGCATATCAGATTATAACAAAATCCTCATCGCTCCCCGCCGTTTGCGGCCGTGTTTGTCCGCAGGAGGTGCAGTGTGAGGCTAAGTGTGTAAGAGGAATTAAAGGGGAGAGTGTCGGAATCGGACGGCTTGAGCGTTTCGTGGCGGATTGGCATAACACCTTCTGCCAGCAGAACCCGTCCCGTCCCAAAAGCAACGGACATAAGGTTGCCGTTGTCGGCTCAGGACCCTCAGGACTTACTTGCGCGGGCGACCTTGCGAAAAAGGGGTATGACGTTACTGTATTTGAGGCTCTGCATACAGCGGGAGGCGTGCTTGTCTATGGCATTCCCGAATTCCGTCTTCCCAAAGCAATCGTTGCAAAAGAGGTAGACACACTTAAAAAGCTGGGTGTGAAGATTGAAACCAACGTTGTTATAGGAAAGACGTTGACGGTTGACGAGCTTTTTGAATCCGGCTATGAGGCTGTTTTCATAGGCTCGGGTGCAGGTCTTCCCAATTTTATGGGTATTCCCGGAGAGTCGCTTTGCGGAGTGTATTCGGCCAACGAATTCCTGACGAGAAGCAATTTAATGAAAGCATATATTGAAAATCCCGAAACTCCTGTTATGAAGGGGGGCAAGGTTGCGGTAGTCGGCGGCGGAAACGTTGCTATGGACGCGGCAAGAACCGCCTTGCGTCTCGGGGCGGAAAAGGTATATATCGTTTACCGTCGTTCAATGGAGGAGCTCCCTGCGCGCCGCGAGGAAGTCGAGCACGCCGAGGAGGAGGGAATCGAGTTCTGTCTGCTTTCAACTCCCACCGAAATTCTCGGATATAAAAATCCCGATAACCCGAGGGACTCTAAAAACGGTTTCGTTACCGGCATGAAATGCGTCAAGATGGCTCTCGGTGAGCCTGACGAGCGCGGCAGACGCCGCCCTGTTGTTATTGAGGGAAGCGAATTCACTATTGACGTTGATACGGTAATAATGTCTATCGGCACCTCGCCGAACCCCCTTATCAAGTCTACGACTGCTGGGCTTGAGGTCAATTCGCGCGGCGGCATCGTCGTTAATGAAGACGGTCTTACCTCCCGAAACAAAGTTTACGCAGGAGGAGATGCCGTGACGGGTGCGGCAACAGTTATTTCGGCTATGGGCGCAGGAAAAACCGCTGCTAAGGCTATAGATGAGGCGCTGAATAAATAAGATGTTTTTACAGCCGAAATAAAACGCCAAAACGGATTGAATACGTGTTAAAGCGTGATATAATAATTTACAGATATACGCTTTGTTACAAAGCAATTATTGGGAGAGTTTATTGATATGAAACTAAACAAGTTGGATAAAAGCGTACTAAAATTATGGTATATCAGAGCTGCAATTGTTTCTCTTATACTGATTGGAGTTTGGATAAGTGTATTTGCGATTTTGATTGCAACGCAAGTGCCCGGCAATGTAACTCTTGCCGTTTCCTTAGGAGTAGGAGTGCCAACCGTTTTGCTTCTTTGCTTAACTTTGATAATGCCTGCTTTGCGCTATAAAATGTATGAGTGGGGATATGACGATAAACGTATTATAGTAATGCAAGGTGTAATTTTCAGACAAAGAGTTGTGATTCCGGTTTGTCAAATTCAGGATCTTCACAGAACACAAGGACCTATTATGATGATGCTGAAGCTGAGCGGTGTTACCATATCAACTGCGGGTTCAAATTTTGACATTTCAACTCTAACAACAGCTCAAGCGGATCGTATGATTGAAGATCTTGAACACAACCTTGAAGCAAGAGTTGAGGAGCTTAAAAATGAAAAGATTTGACAAAGGATATGTTTATTCAAGTTTGCTTTCGGATTTTTTTCGAAGCCTTGTAATATTTTTCATCCTTTTTGAAGATTTTTTCTTTGAGGACAGCGAGCATACTAAAGATATTATTGAAGCAATTCCCATTTTTTTAATAGGCTTCGCAGTAATTTATCTGTGCTTCGTTGCGTACAGGGTTGTGTATTACAGGACATCCGGATATGAGCTTACGGAAACTGAAATCAAATGCAAAAGAGGAGTGTTTTTTAGAAAGCGTTCGGTTCTCGACTATAAGAAAGTACACGCAATCAACAAAAAACAGGGTCTTATAAACAGAATTTTCGGAATTGCCGTTCTGACTGTGGACAGCGGTTCTGCCAATACCTCTCACCAAGCCGAGATAACTATTATTGAAAAGGAAAAAACAGTCGATGCTCTGCTTGATGAATTGAATGCAGCAAAGGAGAATGGTATTTGCAACAGCGTTGACAGAGTGACGGAAGAAGAATTGCTTCTCTCTGACAGGGACAGTTTATATAGCTTTACTTCCAAAAAGAAGATGCTGTATACGTTAATCAATATTGCTTCAACCGCATTCTTTACTGCGTTGCTTGCGGTTTTATCCGTTATTGTCATAGGTGTTTGCAAATTGGTTTTACAGCTTGATTTCCTTGGCACGTGGGGACAGTATTTACTGTTTGCTCTTTTGATTACAGTGGGCGCGTTGCTGTTATTATCGGTCTTCTCCTTCATTGGATGCATGATTATCTCGTTTGTAAAATACCACAACTTTAACATTACAAAGCGTGACAATAATATTCAAATCTCCTTCGGCCTTTTGGAGAAGCACACCAACACGTTTAGTTACGATAGAATTAAAGCGGTTAAAATTTCTCAAGGTCTTGTGCAAAGGATGCTGGGCTTTGCTGAAATTAATCTTGAGGTAATAGGATATACAAGCGATACAGAAAACGGCAGCACCGAGCTCGGTGTGCTGGTTCCTTTCTGTAAATATGAGGAAATCGGTGAAATATTGAATAAAGTATTGCCGGACTTTATGCCGGATGAGAGACAAACGAAATCGGTATCATTTTTTCCGTTTGTATCTTGGTTTCTTTTGATTTTCGGCAGTATAACGGGCATAACGCTATTGTTAACTGCGGTGATTATGATGTTGCTTAAGGCGCCGTCTGCCGCTGTTATCGCAGTACTGCTATCGCTTTCGGGCGCAGCATTGACTGTGCTTACAGTAAAATCGGTCAGCGCTGCTTTGGGTTATCGGATTAACGGTATTTCTCATAACAACGGAAAAATAACTGTTTACAGCGGCGGTTTTACGAAAAACGTTACCGTATTCATGGCAAAAAATTTAATTGCGGCAGAAAACGTAACAACACCGCTACGCAAAAAGGCATGTATTACCAGCTTGGTAATGCATTTAAAAACTAATGCTGCATCTAATGAAGTGAAGGTTCACATTCAAAATGACGAGCTTGCCGATAAGCTTGAAAAGCTGTTGATACTGTAATATTATACTGCAAAAACAGGTAACTGTCTTACGGCCAGCCGTAAGAGAATCGAACGCATAAGCCGGCGTCGATAAATTTTAGCATCTTTCGTCGTATCGAGCCTAGTAATAAAGAAAATAAGGCTCTCGCTCTTTTTTATACACTGAACAGTAAAAGTGCAAAAATCCTCAGTACAATCGGAGGAATTTTGCACTTTTTACTTTGGCAGAAGAGAAGGAAACTGCGGCACAACGTAGTGTTTTTTGTTTTTTCAATACTATCCTCTTCCGTAAAGATTGTTGAAGAAACGAAAAATTTCCGTGTTAACCGAGGAGAGCTGATTTTGTGTTATGCGGTACGCCCAGTTGCTCTCGACGGTGCCGGGGGTGTTCATTCGGGTATCAGCGCCGAAGGCTAAAATGTCCTGAATGGGAAAAATCACCGTATCCGCATGACTTGCCATCAAGGTTCTTATAATGTGCTCGCAAATATCTTTCCATTCTCTTGACCTACAGTTACAGTAGGCAAGGAGACGCTCTCTTTTTCGGGGAGACATTTCAAAAAGATAACCGAGGAGAGTGTTGTTGTCATGTGTTCCGCTATAGGCTACGCAATTTCCGGGATAATTGTGGGGGAGGTGGGGCGAGGCCGGATTTTCCAAATCGGCAAACTGTAAAACGCGCATGCCGGGGAATTTGCTGTATAGAAGAAGTCTGTCAACCTCGGGCGTAATCTCTCCGAGATTCTCTGCAATAATGAGTCGGTTGCCGCCTATACCTCGGAGAGTATCGATAAAGGCGCGCCCGGGACCCTTTTTCCATTTGCCCTCTTTGGCGGTCTTTGCCGCGGGCGGAATACTCCAATAGGACTCAAAACCGCGAAAATGGTCTATGCGGATGCCGTCAAACAGCGTCAGCATATAGTTAATACGCCGCGCCCACCAACTGTAGCCGTCAGACTTCATTTCTTTCCAGTTGTAAAGGGGGTTGCCCCAAAGCTGACCGTCTTCGCTAAAGTAATCGGGAGGTACACCTGCTACTTCGGCAGGGCGTAAATTTTTATCCAGTTGAAATTGCTTCGGACTTGCCCAAACGTCACAGCTTTCGTCTGAGACGTAAATCGGCACGTCACCGATTGTTTGAATGCCTTTTTCATTCGCATATTTTTTAATTGACATCCATTCGCTGAAAAACTCATACTGAATCCATTCCCAGAAGGAAATTTCCTCATTGTCGGGGGTGAGGTCTCTCCACTCGCGCCAAGGAATATTGCAATTTTTTTGCTTTAACGAAAGAAATCTGACTGCGCAGGACAGGTCTGGATAGTCCAAAATCCAGGCGTGTGCCTCTGCTCTTTGCTTTTTTTCGGTTCTTTTGTGCGCCAACCGTAACAGAGGCAAACGCTCTTTATCTAATCGGGAATATTCGCAAAGATACGGTGTTTTTTGTTCGGCTTCGCTCAGCTCGCGTGATGTCAGCAAGCCCTGCTCGGCAAGAGTGGGAAGGTCAATAAAGAAGGGATTGGCGGCAAAGGCGGAATAGGATTTATACGGGGAGTGGCAGTTATCCGCCATACAGAAGGGAAGGAGCTGCCAGTATGTAAAGCCGCTCCGAGAAAGAAAATCTATAAATTCACGCGCTTCCTTGCCGAATGAGCCGATAGAATAGCTGCCGTGTAGGGAAGACAGGTGCAAAAGAACACCGCTTGCTCGTTTCATAATAACCTCCGAGAAACGTCAGATGTTGATAAAATTTTACTGTATGAGAAGAAAAATTGGATATGGCACATATAAAAGGGAAGCGGGGGCTTCCTTTTTGTTTTTTGAGAATGGTCTTGGCTTAAACTCTGTTCGTTTTTCTCTTCATTTTTTTGAATACTAAAGCTGAACGGGATGGCAGATAACAGAAAAATCCGGGTTCTTCTTTTGATTTTGACGTGTACTCGTATTCGGTGCTCGCGCGCTCAAATCCACCGAATCTTGCATCATCCGTGCTCAAAATCACACTGTATTTTCCTGCGCTCAGAGTAGGAATAAAATGTCTTTCAAACGACTGTGTCGGATTGAAATTAAACGCAAAGACAACGTCCCCCTTGCTGTAAATTATAATCTTATTGTTCTGGTCTATTCTTCTTATAGCAGCTTTTTTTTCGAATATTTTCTCATCTTTAAGCATGCTAATCATTGCTTTATCGAATTTTTCAAGCTCACAGTAGCGAAGAAGCTCATTGTCAGCGAGGCTCCACTGTCTGCGGCAGTAACGGTAGCTCCATCCGTTTCCTTCCCGCGGAAAATCAATCCATTCGGGGTGGCCGAATTCGTTACCCATAAAGTTGAGATAACCCTCGCCCCCAACGGATGCGGTGATGAGACGTATCATTTTATGAAGCGCTATACCTCTGTCGATTATTATACTGGGAGTGTCTTTACTCATACGTGTGTACATTTCCGCATCGCACAGGCGGAACATTAAGGTTTTATCTCCGACAAGCGCCTGGTCATGCGATTCTACGTATCCGATATTCTTTTCTTTGGGACGGCGGTTGTTAAGCTCATACCATAGCCTCCACATATCCCATTCCTCGTCTCTCTTTTCCTTTACGGTCTTTATCCATATATCAGGTATTCCCATAGACAGCCTGAAGTCAAATCCTATTCCTCCATACGAGATAGGCAGGCACATGCCCGGCATTCCCGACATATCCTCGGCTACGGTAATGGCATTGGTATTGACCTCATGAATAAGCTCATTTGCAAGCTGTAAATAAGTGACAGCATCGTTATCCGTGTTGTCAGAGAAGTAGGATTCGTAATTTGTGAAAGAGCGTCCTAAGCCGTGGTCACGGTACAGCATAGAGGTAACACCGTCAAAGCGGAAGCCGTCGAAGTGGAAAATCTCCATCCAATATTTCAAATTGGAAAGCAAGAAATGAATAACCTCGCTTTTTCCGTAGTTGAAAAGCTTTGTTCCCCACGCCTCGTGGTTTCCCCGCACACCCTCATGAAAAAACTGATATACCGTGCCGTCAAAATCACTTATTCCTTCGTTAACGTTATTAACTGCATGAGAATGTACCAAATCGAGCAAGACGGCAATATTCATTCCGTGAGCCGTGTTTATCAGTTCTTTAAGTTCACTGCTTGTACCGTATCTTGACGAAGCGGCAAAGAAATTAGAAACCTGATATCCAAACGAGGCGTAATAGGGGTGCTCCATTATTGCCATAAGCTGTATGGTATTATATCCGGCAGCTTTTATGCGCGGCAGAATGTTATCAATGAAATTGC
The DNA here is from genome assembly GCA_045613205.1 of Eubacteriales bacterium. Lineage (GTDB taxonomy): Bacteria > Bacillota > Clostridia > Oscillospirales > CAG-272 > UBA1740. Next base: position 22,613 of record JAZLAO010000021.1, read on the forward strand.
GATAGCTTCCAACATACCCCTCCTCCTGCGCCATTCCTATATGACATTCGTATATTATGGGAGTTTTCTCAGGAAGAAAATCAGAATCTGTCCATGAAAAAGAGGTCAGCGTGTCGTCAAGCTCGGCACACCACAATAAGCTTATGGGGTCTTGGACAACCCGTGTTGCATACAGAGGTATCCGTCTTAGCATACGCCCCGCGCTTATTACGATAGCTTGAAGCCTTTGTCCCGCTTGAAGAGCATCTTTTCCTTTTAGCTCTAATTCAAAAATGCCGTTTTCCTTTTTTTGCATCGGACAAGAGTAAACGCTCCAACCGTTAAAGTCACCGGTAAGATAGACTGCCTCTGCCGCCGGTGCCCATTCCCGATATACCCATCCGTCACATGTGCGGTGAAATCCGAAAAACTTATATCCGTTAGCAAAATCGGTTAATTTGCCGTCGCGGTCGAGAAGCTGCCGTTTCTTTTTTCTAAAAAGATTTACTCTTTGCTCGATGTCCTTTTCGAAAGGCTCTAAATATGGGTCAACGTGTAGGATTTTTTTCCTGGCTCTCTTAGGCATTATAAATCTCCATGATTAAAAGTAAATACGCTATGATACAAATTCTTCTAACAGAAATCCGCATTTATCAAGCGTAAGCCGACCGTTTTCCAGCCGCCCTCTCTCAATAATAAGCGGAGTTTTACAAACGTCCAGTGTAACTGTATCGCCCATGTTGATATAAGCGCGGCACGTATAAGGCGGAGCTTTGCGCTCAATTATGACTCTCCCGCGGCCGTCAGATTCAACCGAAACATTCCCTTGCTTTAAGGCACTGTGCGAATTTCGCACAGCCGCAAGACGAATGAAAAATTCGCGCAGAGGATTTTTCTCAACTTTCTCCCAATTGAAATATGCGCGGTTAAACGGGTCTCCAAATCCTTCGCTGCCAATCTCATCACCGTAGTATATACAAGGCATTCCGGGAAGTACGAATTGTAAAAAAGCAGCAACGCGCAGCCGAATAAGAGCCTCCGTGCGTGCCGACTCCTGCATAGAGTAGCCTGCTTTGGAATTTTTATCATCGGGGAAGGGTTCAGGGGACAGCACAGATAAAATTCGCGGTGTATCGTGGGTGGAGAGACTATTCATAAGCGCATTCAAGACAGTTTTCGGATAATTTTCCGCAATTGTCATTACGGTTTCTTTGAAAGCCGTTCCGTTATCATTGCCTTTGACATAATTTATAATGCAACTTCTGAACGGGTAGTTCATAACGGAATCAAGCTCTCCCCCCACAAAATAACGTCGGCGTTTTCCGTAGCTTATCTTGTTAGACGCATCCTCCCATACCTCTCCTAAAAGCAATGAGTCCGCCTTAATGCTCTTAAGGCGGGCTCGGAAGGCGGAGATAAATTCATCAGGCAGCTCATCCGCAACGTCGAGCCTGAATCCGTCTGCTCCTGCCCGCATCCAATGCGCTATGACGCTGTCCTCCGAGTCGATAATATAATTTCTGAATCCCTCGTTTGTTTCGTTAATGCATGGCAACGTATTTATTCCCCACCAGGAAGTGTACTCGTTCGGATAGTCTTGAAAGTCGTACCAAGAGCGGTATGGCGAGCTCGGTGAGGAATACGCACCGTTTCCGAAGATTCCGAGCTTATCAAAATATTTGCTATTGCTACCCGTGTGAGAAAAAACCCCGTCAAGTATAATCTTCATTCCGCACCTGTGCGCGAGCTTGCACAGATTTGAAAAATCCTCTTCCGTACCTAAAAGCTCGTCTATTTTGTGATAATCTGCTGTGTCATATCTGTGATTTGACCAAGCCTTGAAAATCGGATTTAAGTAGATAACACCGACGCCAAGCTCCTTTAAATAGTCAAGCTTTGCCGCTATTCCGTTGAGATTTCCGCCATAAAAATCACAATTCTGCACTTCGCCATTTTCGCCCGGAAGATAATACGGAACGTCGCGCTTGTCGGTATGCAACCAAAAGGGCGTGAGCTTTTCCTTAACGTCATATTCACCGCTCTGATTAAATCTGTCGGGAAAAATCTGATACATGACCGAGCCAAAATAGCTCTCGGGGACTAAGAAATTCGCAGGAATGCAGGAAAGCTGCCAAAGCTCTCCCGCCTCCATATTCGTGCGGTCATACCCCTCGCGGTAAAGCGAAAAGGATTCGTTTTCTGTCGTTATGCGAAAATAGTAGAAGTACAGCTCCGCGCGAGAAAGAGCAAAGGTGCAGGAGAAAATTTCGTAGTCCCCCGTATTTTCATGGCGCTGCATTGGTACCGATTTGTATTCGTTCATGTCCTCAAAAAGAAAAACAAGATTAACCGTTTTTGTTTGACAGGATTTCGGTATATGAATCGATATTTTACACTTTTGACCTTCAGTCAAAGTGCCGAAGGGTGATTTGAACACCGTATCTTTGCTGTTATAAAGGATACGCATTTTTATATTTCCCCAATATTGTTCGCATAATCCATACTCCGTGTTAAGCTTTTTCTAACATTATTATGCCCGACTCCTTTTAAATATTCAACAGCGTTAAGATAACGTCAAAAAAGCTAAGGGGTTCAGCACTTTTCTTCTGGTCGAAGCGGCGGGTAAGCGAGGAAAAAACAGTTGATAACTGTTTACGACGACGCGCCCGAGCAAAACAAGGAGTTGAAGGAGAGAGGAACGACCGACGCCGGGCGACTATGCTTACGAGCCGTCGGAGAACTCGCGGCCTCCAGTACCCGAAGAGTATCGGAGCAGCCTTTTGACTACTTTTGTTTGCTTTTTTGCGCTTTTTAGTCCGGAACTCGTGCTATTTTGCGCTATTATTGACACTGTTTCCGTACAGAAAAATTCTGCAGATGGTCAAAGGTGTAGTCGTCACCCGAATTCGAATCGATAAATATTGACGGAGTTAAACCGCATATACCCCGTGTTGAGTTTTTCTTCTGCTGCTAGTATATAATACATCTCAATATTGGTCAACGCAATTTGTTCGAAACTAAAAAAATGATTTGCAGTAGGCGAAATAAAACACAAGAGAAAACCTTTTCTTATACTTGAAACAACGCTGCAGTTAATTTGAAGTAAAAGTTGTCGAATGCAAGACGCAAAATTTAAGTCGCAGCAGTCAAAGAATAGAAACAGCGAAAGGCGGTTGATGATTTAACTGACAGTCAATTGTTATCCCTGTGTTTTTTTGGACTTGTGCTGTATTTTTTGTTGAAAATGCGGTGAAAATAACTTTTGTTTTCATAACCTACTGCAGCAGCAATATCTTCAACCGGCAGAGATGTGGTTTTAAGCAGGAATGCCGCTTGAGAAAGCCTCTTTTCTTGAAGGTGCTCTGTGTAGGTTTTTCCTGTGCGGTTCTTTATCTTGTGGCTGAGCCAATAAAAATCGTAGTGCAAAAGCGAAGCGGCCTCAGTAAGAGAGCCGTTTTTATAATTGCCCTCGATGTAGCGAAAAATATCCATTATCGCTTTGTCCTCGCGGGATTCGTATGAGAGCTTATCGGTGTGATTCAGAAGCTGCATAAAGAGTAGTCCCATAGTTGTCTGATTTATATTTCTCTTGTTTGGTGTGTTGCTGATCAGCGTCCAAATAAGGTTCTCGATCAGATTTTGTACGGGCAGAACTCCGGCAACCTTAAAGTGCAGATAGCTTTGATTTTCACTGTCAAAGAGCGAAGAAAGCAAGAAGTTTTTTATCGGGGTTTCTTCCGCGCCCAGCATCTCGAGAGTTTTGTCAAAGAACGAGGGCTGAATTATGAAGTTTACTGCAATATCGCTCTCACTAGCCGGCAGAATTTCCTGTTTTGCATTTTGACCGAGGAAGAGAAGCTCGCCTTCCTTTAATATTAATTTTTTACCATTGATAATATGCGTAGTCTTTCCGGCACACATATACACAGCTTCAATATAGTCGTGGGTATGCTCAGGGAAATGAACAAATCTCGTATGTGCTCTCACACGTATCAGTCTGCCGTCAGACAGCAGTTTCTGATGCCTGATAACACTGCCTCCGTGTGTTGTGTATATGCTCTTATCTACTCCATTTCCGTCAAGAACAGCCTTTTCCTCATCGGTTATAGGAATAAGCTTTTCAAGTATTTCCTCTTTAATCATAACATCACCTCGTAGCTATTTTATCATGAAAAACGCAAAAAATCAACACAAATAAGGACACTTTTTTACACAAATGGTGTTCTTTTGTTTTTTGTAAAAATATGCTATCATTGTAACGAACAACTTTGCGAGGAGCAAAAATGAAATATTATTTAGCAATAGACATTGGTGCGTCAAGCGGCAGACACATAATCGGTTGGTACGATGATGGTGAAATCCACACAAAAGAGGTCTTTCGATTTCCAAACGGAGTGCAGAGAGAGGGAGGGCATCTCGTATGGGATATAAAGGCCCTCTATAAAAACGTTCTTTACGGTATAAAAGAAGCCTTTAAACTTTATCCCGAAATTGAAAGTCTTTCGATTGACACCTGGGGCGTTGATTACGTTCTGCTTGAGGGAGACAGGGAAATTTTCCCTATTTATGCTTATCGCGACAGCAGAACTGAGTCGGTAATATCCAAGGTGCACGAGATTATTCCTTTCTCGGAGATGTATAGTAGAGTTGGTTGTCAGTTCCAGTCATTCAACTCTATTTATCAGCTTTACGACGATAAGCTTCGCGGACGACTTGAGAGAGCGACCGATATGCTGATGATTCCCGAATATCTAATGTGGAAGCTATGCGGTGTAAAGGTAAGAGAGTACACCAATGCAACCACCACGGGTATGGTAAACGGTGAGTTTGATATGGAGATTGTAAGGCGTCTCGGTTATCCTGAAATTCTTTTCCCAAAGCTTTCTCTGCCGAAAACAGTTCTTGGCAATTTGCTTCCGGATATTAGCGATGTGGTTAACGGCAACTGTAAGGTAGTACTCTGTGCCACGCATGATACAGGCTCAGCCGTGGAGGGAATACCTATGGAAGGTAATCACTTATACATTTCATCAGGGACTTGGTCGCTTCTCGGTGTTAAAACAGAAAAGCCAATTACCGATAAAGGCAGCGAGAAAGCCAATTACTCCAACGAGGGCGGCGTCGGCTACAACCGCTATCAGAAGAATATTATGGGCATGTGGCTTATTAACGAGCTGAAAAAGGAGCTTTGCCCCGATATACCTTTCTCTGATATTGTGAAAATGGCAGAAGAAAGCACTTGTGAAGCAGTGATTGATGCAAACTCACCCGAGTTTTTGGCTCCAAAGAGTATGAGGGCGGCATTTGACGATGCGGTATCAGGGTTGGAAAGCATGGGCGATTACTTCCGCTGTGCATATAGAAGTCTTGCCGAAAGTTACAAGAAAGCAATAGAAGAGCTTGAGACAAACACAAATCAAAAATACAAAAAGTTATACATAGTAGGCGGTGGAGCGAAAAACGCGTTTCTCAATCGTTTGACCGAGGAAGCGACAGGTAAAAATGTTGTTGCCTTGCCTATTGAAGCAACCGCGTTGGGAAATTTGAAAATACAAATGGAGATGAATGTATGAGTTATATTGAAGCAAAACAAAAATATGAAAATTACGGCATTGATACCGAAAAAGCTATTGAAATGTTAAGCAAGGTTAGCATTTCGGTACATTGTTGGCAGGGCGATGACGTCGTTGGCTTTGACAGCCGCGAGAGCCTTTCGGGCGGAATCCAGGCAACCGGCAATTATCCGGGTAAGGCGAATACACCTGAGGAGCTTATGGCGGATTACGACAAAGCGTTCTCGCTTATTGGCGGTATAAAGAAACTTAATCTTCATGCATCCTATGCTATTTTTGAGGATGGTGAAGCGGTCGGCAGAGATAAAATCGAGCCAAAGCATTTTGCTAAATGGGTTGCATTCGCTAAAGAAAGAAAAATGGGTATTGATTTTAATCCCACATTTTTCTCGCACCCTATGATAAAGGATGGACTCTCTCTTTCATCTCCCGACGAGGACGTTCGTAAGTATTGGATAAATCACGGCAAGGCGTGTCTTAAAATTGCTGAATATTTCGCTGACGAGACCGGCATCCCTTGCGTTATGAACATCTGGATTCCCGACGGATACAAGGATATTCCTGCTGACCGCCTTTCTCCCAGAGCAAGATTCAAGGCTTCTCTTGACGAGATTCTTGATACACCATATAATAAAGACAAGGTTTATGTCACTCTTGAAAGTAAGGTGTTCGGCATCGGACTTGAAAGCTATACCGTAGGAAGTGCCGAGTTCTGCCTTTCTTACTCGGACCATAGGGGCATCACACCTTTGATGGATAACGGTCACTACCATCCCACAGAGGTCGTAAGCGACAAGATTTCCTCGCTTCTTCTTTTCAACGAGAAAATTGCGCTTCACGTGACACGTGCGGTGCGTTGGGATTCCGACCACGTTGTAATCTTCGACGATGAAACCAAGGAGATTGCCAAGGAAATCGTCAGGAACAACGCACTGGACCGTGTGTTTATCGCAACAGACTACTTTGATGCTTCTATCAACCGCATTTCTGCTTGGGTTACAGGTGTGAGAAACGTTCAAAAGGCACTTCTTTTCGCACTTCTTCAGCCGGACGAGCAGTTGAAGGCGCTTCAGAACGAAAGCAATTTTACCGAGGTAATGTACCTTCAGGAAGAAATGAAAATGATGCCCTTTGGCGACGTGTGGAAGGAATTTCTTGCAAGATGTGGCGTAGCAGAAAACTATCTTGCGCCAATTAAAGAATATGAAAGAGAGGTTTTACTAAAAAGATGAATCATATAATTAATGCTCCCTTTGTTGTGGAAATGAGAAAGACCTGTGCCAATATGTACAGACTTGGCTGGGACGAGAGAAACGGTGGAAATATCAGCTATATGCTTGAAAAAGATGAGGTGGCGGAGTATCTTGATATAGACAGAGTGCTTCGAACCATTCCGCTCGGCTTTGATGCCACCGCACTCATTGGTAAAATCTTTATTGTCACCGGTACGGGCAAATACTTTAAGAACGTAGATGACGACCCGGAAACCAATCTTGGTATTATCCGCATTGCCGAGGACGGAAAGACCGCAAATCTTCTCTGGGGCTACAAGGACGGTGGACGCTTTACGAGCGAGCTTCCCGCACACCTTATGAGCCATATTGCGCGCCTTTCGGTTGACCCTGATAACAGAGTGGTAATGCACTCTCACCCCACTCACACTCTTGCTATGAACTACGTTCACGAGCTTGACGAGAAGACGCTTACCCACACCCTTTGGGAGATGTGCACTGAGTGCATTGTTGTATTTCCCGATGGCGTTGGAGTTCTTCCTTGGATGCTCTGCGGAACTAACAAAATCGGTGAAGCAACCGCGGATAAAATGAAGGAATTCCGCCTAGTTATTTGGGGTATGCATGGTATTTACGGTGCAGGCAAGACTATAGACGAAACCTTCGGACTTATTGAAACTGTTGAGAAGGCGGCAGAGATTTATATGCTCACCGCACACCTCCCTCGTGTGAACACCATCAGGGACGAGGAGATGGCTTGTCTTGCAGAATTCTTTGGTGTTAAGTACAGAAAAGACTTTCTGAATTTATGATACATAACAGCACACTTATTGATTTTGAGTAACTCTTTGTCTTTTGATGCTGTTGTAGAAGCCGACGAAGAAGTCAAGACGATATTCTTTAAAGATTGGTTTGATTTCTATGCACTTGGAAATAAGCCGTAAGAGTATTACGTCTATGTTGACGAAATCCCTCTCGAATAAATGATTGAAAAAGAACAGAGAATGCTCCGTCAGAAACTTATACCGAAGAAGAGTGTGGGGAGAAGCTTGCGGAGCTGATACGAGAGATGAAAAATGAGATAGAAAAACAGCCGAAAACAAGTCAAAATAGCTTGCTTTCGGCTGTTTTTTGGTCGAAGTGAAAGGTAAGCGAGGCATAAACAGTTGATAACTGTTTATGGGGACGCGCCCGAAGAAAATAAGGAGACGGCAGAGCCGAAGGCTTGCGAAGGCGATAGGCGACGACTATATTTTCGAGCCGTCGGAGAACTCGCGGCTTTCTTTGTGGCTGGATTTTCACCGTAGGTGAATATTCTCACGCTTGCCGCTTACAAGCGAGCTTGACGCGCTCTGCGCGGAGAATGAGAACTCGCGGCCTCCAGTACCCGAATAAATACGCCATCGTTTTTTGACTACTTTTATTGACTTTTTGGTGCTTTTTAGTCCGAAAACGGTGCTTTCCGATGCTCCCCGTCGCACTGTTTCCACGTAGTCCTAGACGCTAGATGGTCAAAGATGTGGTCAAGCCGAATTCTCATCCCAAAAACCGAGCCGCGATTATAGCAAACTCATACCGTCAGGTGACTAAATGGTTCACCCCGTGTCGAGTTTTTTTCGTCCGTATAAGGAGCTTTGCGGATTTGAAAAGAAGCTCATTCGGGCGGGAGAGAGCGAGCATTACGCGGTAAAAGTGCCTAAAGAATACCTTGCCTTTTATTCGACGTCGGAGGACAGATGGATTCTCGAGGCCGGCGAGTTTGAAATTATGGTCGGTGCAAGCTCGGAGGATATAAGGCTTAAGGAAAAAATAAGCATCTAAACACCTGTGTTGATTCGAAAAAGATTTGAAGAAAAACAGGAGCTGAAACGTCAAAAACGGCGTTCTCGCTCCTGTTTTTATTAATTTCTATCGTCCTTGTAAACAATGATGTCTTCAATTTTGCAGTTCAGAGCCAAACAGATTCGGTCAAGCACATCGCTGTCATATCGCACGACTTTGTTTTTGTAGTAGTTATCTATTATCTGAAAGCGGATACCGCTTCGCTTGGCGAGCTCATATCTTGTTATCTTTTGCCCGTCTAAATACTCGTTTAGTGTAAGCCGTACCATAATTTTTCACCACCCACATATTTTAATAGGCATATATATATTTTAATAGGTGTATAGCCTATTGACAATTCCCTTAATTAAGTGTATACTTATATAAATGCATTCATTCCTGCAATTGATAGGTGTACAGATTTTAATACTTGTATACGGTGCTGAAACGAGCACCCAATGTTATCGCAGGATGCACAAAAAACGCAAAATTTATCGGCGCATATGTTCCATTACGCTGAATTTTAGATATTTATATTGACACTGCAAATTACGTATATTATAATAATATAATGTATTTATAATATTTATAATCGGGTATTGTATCATGATACTCAGTTAATTCTTGGAAAGGACGGTCGCGGTATGCTCTATATAAACTCGGAATCGTTTTACCGTTTGATATCAAACTTATCAAGCGTCGTTTTTTGCATATTTATAGTTGTGTTTATCAGAGCGCTGCTTTCAAGCCGAAACAACTCTCACTCAAGATTTGCTTTTAAACGCTTGATCAACGTCGTTTTGCTTGGGCTTGTGGCGGATATGCTGTCCTATGCTTTTGAAAATCAAGTGTTTTTCGGCGCGGTCTTTTTAAACCATCTTTCCATGTTTGCGAGCGTGCTCATTACGGTATATGCGGGCGCGGTGTGGCACATGTTCTTTGACGCAGGCTTCCATATTGAGCATACGGACAATAAGAGGCAGATAATTTATGTCATTCCCACGATTGTGGCTTTCGCTTGCCTTTTCGTGAATTTGTTTACGGGATTTCTTTTCTCATATGACGCGCAAAGCGTATACACAAGAGGTTCTTTTGCTCTTGTAAGCTTTTTCTTGCAGTATTTGATGTTTGCCGTTTTGATTTTAAGAGCTGTATTTTTGAAGCTCGGCGCAAGGACTATGAGGCACACGAAGCTTCGTCAAAGCTTTATATGGGCAGGCACTCTTTTGCTGCTTTTCGGAATGCTTCAGATACTTGCGCTCGGAAAGGTCGCGTTCCACTGCTTTGGCATTGCCTCAAGCACGTTTATTATGTTCTTGAGATTCCAGGAAGACAGAATTACAAACGATTTGCTCACGGGACTCAGCAACAGGGGCGCGCTTGACGCGTATCTTGAGGACCGTATTAGAATCTATCAAGATGGAATGCGCGGCACAGACAGCCTGTACCTCATTATGATGGACGTAAACGATTTCAAACGGATAAACGATATTTACGGACATATGGAGGGTGACAGAGCTTTAAAAACCGTCGCGGCAACGCTTAAAAAGGTTGGCTCTCATTATAACAGCGGCTTGTTCATTGCGCGTTACGGCGGAGACGAGTTTGCGGCAGTTTTTGAAACGAACAGCGAGCGCAGAGTAAGAGAGCTTTGTAAAGAGATAAAAAGCACTCTGATGCGAGAAACAGAGGACAATAAATATCGACTTACCATCGGCACGGGATTTTCCGCTTTCGGCGGTAGAGAAACGTCGCTTCTGTCACTTTATGAAACGGCAGATAAGGCGCTTTACGAGGATAAAAACCAAATGAAAGGCGGCGAGAGATAAAACCGCCGAAAAAAATCCGCTTAGTACGCATTTTTGGAGCTTTGAATAAAAAAACAGGCTGAAAGGATGACGGGAAAGCGGATTTTTTACATGCGTCAACCCAAAACAAGCAAATTGTTCACATATTTACAAGCGCGTTTTTGTGCAAAACGTAGAAAGTTTTGCAAATTGTTGATTTTTGAACAAGGCATATATATAATATAAATATAGCAAAACGTTGGAAACGGCGTGACGCAAAGCTATAGGGGCTTCATTTTAAGCCAGCCAGTTGCAAGTCCAATGGGGATTTTTGCGACGGGCTGTTTTTTTATATCTTGAGAGAGGAGGGGCTGTGAAAATGGTGGATTTTAACAAAGCGGACGAAATTTCCTTTAGGCCGATAGTGCTTGATTTTTCGGAGGTTCGTTTTTTTGCTACAGAGAAGCGGATGCTTCGAAGCTTTTTAACCGTTAACAGTCTTGACCTCGGTGTTTTGGGATATGAGCAGTACAGATACGTTGCAAGGCGTACGAAGGTTGGAAATCAGCTTGTAAGACGGCATTTCGAAAAGCTATTCCGCTCAATTCCCGAATTACTTTCCCGCGACCCCGAAATTGATTGCTTTACGTTGCAGGTGTACGCGCGAATGCTTTTCGACGGCGAGCTTGCTTCGCTGCTTGTAGAAATGAAATCGGTTTATCCCGAGATTCCGCTCGCGAAGATATGCGTTGAGTTATCTGCGGATATGCTTTATGAGGACCTTGACGTTGCGGCAGAGAAGATAGACGAGCTTCGTTTGCTCGGTGTCAGAGTGGCTATATTTGAGGTCGGCGACCGTTTCTGTCCCGTTTTCAGACTGTCGGAGATAAAATTCGACTACGCGTTTATGGATTCTTACTCCACCGACAGCCTTGCAGGCGAGAGCGCGGAAAGAATAGCGGGAAGCCTTGCGGGCTATCTTCACCACCTCGGCTCTCTTGTCATTGCTCCCGCCCTTGACTCCAAGGAGAAGATAGAAAGCGCAAAACTCGTCGGTGCCGACGGATATACCGTAGCTCTCGAGTCTTCCTTGGAAGGAGATTCCGACGATGGACACTAAAAGAATAGTATCTAACGAAAAGCGCCTCAGTTTACTTAAGCGAACGGCGAACGAGGTCAAAAGCTACAGAACGCAAAAGAAGATTTTGACGGTGCTCCTTATTCTGCTTCTTATCGTAACCGGTATTCTTTACATGGTTGCCGTGCTTTACGAGAAATCCGGCAGCTTTACCGTCAGCATCAACAAATACGAAATGACAAAGTACGGCTTAACTCTCTCCGAGAGCCGAGATATGTCACGCCCGACCTCGCATCTTAACGCTAAAATAGCCGAGAAGATGACAAACATAGCAGGCGAAACGATTGACGCAAACGTCGATATGGTAGACGGCGAGCATAACGGCAGGGATTACATAGCCTATACCTTCTACGTGCAGAACGCGGGAGAGGTTGAGGTTTCATACGATTATGAAATCAAAATGTCGGGAATAACCAACGCTCTTGACGAGGCGCTGCGAGTTCGCCTTTACGTGAACGGCGGCACTCCCACAACCTATGCGAAAACCAAAAGCGACGGTAGCGGCGCAGAGCCGGGAACGGTTGAATTTGCTTCCGCGACGGTGGTTGCGAGGGAGAGAATCGAGGCATACAAGCCCGGTGATACCACCAAATTTACGGTAGTAATATGGATTGAGGGCAATGACCCCGACTGCATTGACTGGCTCATCGGCGGAAAGATGAAGCTTGAGATGGATATAGGAATCGTTCACTAGCCGTAAGGGAATCGAACTAACAAGCCTTCAGGCGATAAATTTTAGCGTCTTTCGTCGTACTAAGCCTTGTAAAGTCCGCACTTGACTGCGGCTCACTACAACAAAATCCACAAAAAATTTATTCGCCGTAAGGTGCGAAGCAGTTTTAAAACCTTATGAGTTAGATTCTCTTGCCTAACGGTTATTATTTCAAACCGCGGAGAAATCTTCGGTTGGTCTAAATATAAAATAACAAAAATAAATTCCTAAAAGGAGAAAAAACAATGAAAATGACACGCAAACTCATCCCCGCGCTTGTAATGCTTCTCGTTTCGGCGATTATGCTGTCAACCGCATCTTACGCTTGGTTTGCAAGCAACTCTACGGTTGGAATGTCGGATATGAGGGTAAGGGTTAAGGCAAACACCAGATTCCTTCAGATTTCGGAAAGCGAGGACACAGGCTTCGGAACGGCACTCAACTATCAGGCAGAAGCGCTTGCAGAGCGCGAGCTTATAACGGCATCCTTTTCCAAGGAAGACTCCAGCTTGGTTCTCAGCTGGTTCACCGGAACAAGCAACGATTTCGCTTCCTCCGGAGCACCGGGTACTATTCCCATGGAAGATATGGGTAAACTGGACAGCACGTATACTCTTCATAAGACGGTATACGTAAAAATGTCGAACAATTCCACGGCAGGCCTCAGCGATCTTAAATTTGATATGACCGCAGGCAACGCGCCTAGCGTATTGGATGCAAGTGATTCCACCACTCCCACAAATGAGCTTGCAGAGGCAATCAGAATCCTTGTTGTTGCAAGAGGTGATGCAGATGCCGTTACCGGCGCAGGTCTTTGGGACTACGTAGAGGGCGCGAAATACCTCAAAGCTGAGGACGGAACTCTTGTCGAAAACGGAAGCATCCTTTCCGCGATTGCATTAAATACTACGTATAAGCTCGACGTATACATATACTACGATGGAAACGATGCACAGGCCTTCACTAATAACACGGATGGTCTTGAAGAGCTTCTTATCGGATTCAATCTTACCGCAGCTACGGCAGGCTGATACACCCTTAAAACAAATTTTCAATTCAATTATTTATACCGGAAAGGATGATATACATGAAATCTAAAAGATTTTTGGTTGCGATATGTCTTTTGCTCATATCCGCAACAATGCTCGGAACGGCATCTTTCGCATGGTTCTCTATGAACACTGAGGTGTCTGTTGACGGAATTGAGGTTGAGGCTTATTCCGACTCTCTCTTCCTTGAAATCAGTAAGAAAAGCGCAACAGAAGAGTTCGCAACTTCCGTAACTCTTTCAGACTCTGAGGAGCATATTCTCAGACTCGCAAAGCACGGATTTGCAGGCTCGGCTTACACTCTTGTAATCGATGACGCGATAACCGGTAATTTCACCGGTGAAACCGATGCTTATTATGAAGTCATCGAAGCAACCGCAGATTCCTATCAGAAGCTCGTTAAGGCAACTCTTCAGGCAGGAACTCCTCTTGCAGGACTTTACAAGAACCTTGTATTCACAAAGATTACCGTTAATACTTCTGCAAACGGTACCGACACCTACTATGAAATGAACGGTGGTAAGTACACTCCTGTTGTTCCCGCAGACGGCGACGAGGTGAAGGGAAAGTATACTCTTGACACCGTGGCTCCCGCTCCCGAAGCATCCGGAAATTATGCAGGCGGCACCGATGAATTCTTCTACTTTAATGACGCGGACGACTCATATTCCGACGTTACAAGCACTCTTGAGCTTGGTACCGACCTTTCGGATTACGTAAAGGTTACCGCTACTCTCGTAAATCTTGCGAGCGCAACCGGTGACGTTTATCTTGCAGGAACAGGTACTGCAACCGATGAGTATGCCTTCCTCGGCACATTTACCGGTGAGAACATCACAAATCTTCTTTACTTCGGCAGAGCTTATTCCGACGTGATTGAAAACGGCGATCTTGGCGACACCCTCAGCATTATCAAAGATACAAGCCTTGAAAGCTACCGTTACGCTGAGACAATTTGGCTCCGTAACGCGCTTAACACGAACGATTCGAAGAACCTTAAGGCAGAGTTCAAAATTGGCGGAGCAGATAACAACCTTGCTTCCGCGCTCAGAGTTCTCCTTGTTGTAAGCGATGATACAACAGGAGATATGGTTAACGTAGTTTACTATGCAAACGGCGACAATCCCGCAACAAACGGAGTTGTTGAGACGGGATACACTACGTACGGTCTTAACGCGACCGACGATAACATCGTTGACGTGCTTCTCGGCAACACTGCAGAAACCCTCAAGGTTGACATCTACGTTTACTTCGACGGTACTGATCCCATTGCTGAAAACGCTGATATTCCCGCAGGAATACTCGACGGTCAGACTGTTGAAATCAAGTTCACCATCGACAATCACGATTACAACAACTAATAAAAAATAAAATCGGGCATATCAGCCCAATCGCATTGAAAGGTACTTAAAAAATGGCGAAAGGTAGAGTGGCGTGGGTGTTCTGGGTGCTTGTCATATTGGCAGTTATTACATCCACGGCATCCTACGCTTGGCTGTCAATGAACACGTCGGCGTTCGCAAAGGGCATAGCGGTAAATCTTGCATCGAACAGCAGACATCTGCAGATTTCCGCAAACGCCGCGGACGGCTACAGGGAGGAGATTTCATTCGGAAAGGATTCCTATATCTATGAGGACTCGCTTGTGCAGGAAATCTATCTCACTACGTACGGATATCTTCCCGCGGAGGGCGGACTTCGTATTTCAGCCGACCCGATAACCGAAGAAAATGCTGATGGACTCGGATTCCAGGGCGGCAAATATGCAGGAGTAGGACGCGTATTCAGAGCCGAGCCCTCGGGTATATCCTCGGCTTACAGCTACGAGGACGTAACTGCAGATATTTCCGATGGAGAGAGCGTCATAGGGCTGTATACCGTTTCCGACACCGGAGATTTTGATTCCAAGTCGGCGGGAGTAGGTATCGCGTACTATTTCAGACATAAGCGCACGGGCGCGACCGACTACGTTTGCGTCGGCAGTGAGTTTTCCGAGGGGGAAACCCTTTCGGGCAGAAGGTACTGGGGATACGCTATTTCCGAGAACGAGGCTGAGGTTCAGGAAGAGCGAATGATAAGCGTTGTTTCAATGGACCTGCCCCACAAGGATTACGCGATGAAAAAAACCGCGTACATCAGAACGGCAAAGGGGTCGCTTGACCTGATGAATTTGCGCATTGATTCCATAAAAATTAAGGGCTTGCGCAACTTTTTGACCGATGCGATAAGGATTATGTTCGTAGCAAGGTCGAGTCTTGGCGGTGAGGAGGTCGTTACCTTTTACAACCCCGAAAAAAGCGAGGATTTTGACGGCAAGCTGCAGGATGTTTTGAACGGCGACAGAGGCGAAACCGTTACTGTTGAAATCTATATTTTCTTCGACGGAACGCACGAGAACGCCAGCACCTATAACGGTGAGCTTTCAAACCATCAGATTGCCGTAGAATTTTCAGTAGATAAAATCATTGATTGACGGCGGAAACCGCAGATTTTTATTTGCAGTATAAAGAGGCGACCTCAGGCTTTGATTTGGGGCGGCCTCTTTACGCCGTCTATAAGACAAAAAACAAAAGACACAAACAAGACTATTGAGATTAACAAAAAAACACATAACAGTAAGTGAGGTACTGGTTATATGGAAAACACAAAAAAGCAGAGCTTTATGGAAATAATTAAAGCTCCGAAAACGAAAAAGATACTCTCGATAATCGCAAACACTGTTTTGTGGTTATTCGTAGCATTTTCGCTCTTTATCACTATTCTTGTCTTCTCTGCGCAGGGCAGTGAGGACGGAGTGCCCGATATATTCGGAAAGAGCCTTATTACCATAACCACCGATTCTATGGAGCCGATATACAAGGCGGGTGATTTGGTGTTTATGGAAAAGATTACCGAGGAGCAGATTTCCGAGCTCCAGCCGGGTCAGATAATCACCTTCCACGCTCCGATAGATATTGACGGCGACGGAATGATAGGTGACATTAACACGCATATAATTTACGAAGCGCATCACGAGCGCAATGCATTTATAACTAAGGGTCAAAACAACCCGCATCCCGATAACGTGGGCGATGATCCTTACGAGGTCCATTATTCCGACGTAATCGGTGTCTGCACCGAGGATGCGAAGCTTGCGGGCGTCGGAAGCGTTATATCCTTCCTTCGTTCTTCGCTCGGATTTTTCCTTTGCATAGTTTTACCCCTTATACTTTTCTTCCTTTACGAGCTCTATCGCTTCATTTCTATTATAGTAACGGAAAAGGCTAAGCGCGCCGTTGCTGCGGCTCCCGCGGTAGACGAGGAGGAAATAAAAAGACGCGCGATTGAGGAATACCTTGAAAAGCAGAAAAACGAAGAGGAAATCAAGAAGCGCGCAATAGAGGAATATCTTGCCTCGCAGAAGGCAAGCGAGGAAGCAAAAGCGGAGAAAGATTTCGACACACAGTCTTCCGAAGAATAAACAAGAGAATAATCGCTAGAAAGCGAAAACATACAAGATGAAAACAAAAATCACAAAGAAGAGAGGAGGAGCATACTGATGGGAGCGTTTTTGGATTGGTTTTTTGCCTTTTTGACAACAATGATAGACGGTGTCTGGAAGATATTGTCGGGTATTTTCGGTGGAATATTTCAGATATTTAACGTAGTCAGCTACGTTAAGCAGTTTAATGCTTACAAAGACGGATTCGGCGTTCTTGACTGGATTTTTTCGATAATTTCCTTCATTTTAGTGCTGTCTATATGGGTCGTCATCGTATATTTGCTCGTCCTTCTCATAAGAAAATACATAAGATTTCGCCGCTCGGCAGTAGGTAACGAGGATCTTCTTGAGGAGGTTGCGGAGCTTCACCGCGACGTTATTAAGCTTAATAACGAAAAGGAGCGCATACTCGCCCTTAAGATAGGTCAGACCGGTGTTCCCCTCGACGTTCTTAACGGAATCTACGAGGAGGAAGAGGAAAACGTCGCAGAGAGCGTCGGCGAAGAGGCGGAGCTTCTTCCGAGATTTTCAAAGCTCGATGCCATCGACCAGAAGTATACCTATTACAATCCTCCGGAATACAGAAGAGATTACACTCTTTCCGAGATATGCGATACCTTCCGAAACTTCGCCTGTTCGCGTATGGGGCTTTACTATGAAGAGAAGACAATAAGACTTCTTTTCGCGGGATTTGCCTCGACGAAGCTTGTGCTTTTGCAGGGTATTTCGGGTACGGGTAAAACCTCTCTCCCCTATGCTCTCGGTAAGTTTATGGAGAACGATTCTACCATCGTTTCGGTTCAGCCCTCCTGGCGCGACCGTACCGAGCTTTTCGGTTACTTCAACGAATTCTCAAAGAAATTTAATGAAACCGACGTTCTTCGCAGAATATACGAGGCGTCCTATACCGACGACGTTAACGTAATAATCCTCGACGAGCTTAACATTGCCCGTATCGAGTATTACTTTGCGGAAATGCTTTCTATCATGGAAATGCCCGACTTTAACGAGTGGCGCATAGAGCTTGTTCCGTCCTCTTGGCCGAACGACCCGAAGAATCTCCGTGACGGTAAGCTTCTTATCCCCCAGAACACATGGTACGTCGGAACGGCTAACAACGATGACACCACCTTTGCGGTTTCGGATAAGGTTTACGACCGTGCTCTTACTATCAACATAGATAATAAGGGTGTTCCGTTCGATGCGCCCGACACTCCGCCCGCAAGAATCAGCTATTCATATCTCAACAGCCTTTATCAGAAGGCTATCGCGGAAAACCCCCTTGATACCAAGTATCTCGATATGATAGAGGAGCTTGATAACTACGTTATTAAGAAATTCCGCGTGGCGTTCGGTAACCGTATTATGAAGCAGCTTAAGATGTTCGTTCCCGTATACGTTGCGTGCGGCGGCACTATCCTTGAGGGTATTGACCACGTTCTCGCAACTAAGGTATTCAGAAAGTTCGAGTCACTCAACCTCTCTCTTATCAGAGATGAATTAAAGGGACTCATAAACTATCTCGACACACTCTTTGGCAAGGGTACTATGGCATCCTGCATAGAGTTCCTTGAAAGACTTCAGCGTACGTATTAATTAATACAATTACTAAGGAAGGGAGTGCTTAAAATTGAATAAGTTTTACGAAGACGTCAAAAGCAAAGCGCTCGCTTCCTACAGGGCGCTCGCAAAGGAATACGCTCCCTTTGAGGACGCAAATATGCTGCTCGGTGCTGCCGAAAAGTCGGTATCGCTCACGAGAAGCAAAACCGTCAAGACGATAGACACCGAATGGATAACGAAAATCGAGGAGGCAATTCCCGAGCTCGATACAGTCATTCGTCGTCCTATGGTGGCAATAGAAGACGTTGACGAGGTTTTGCCTGTGGAGCTTTCGAAGCACATAACCGAAAAATCCATAAAGCACCTCGCTCAGCACACGAATTATATTCTCGACGTCAAGGACGACGGAGAGGTCGTTCCGCAGAAGATTCTTAACGTCTTTCACGAGGAGACCTATCTTACCTATGAGAATAAGTTCGTAAATACTTTACTCAGTAGACTTTCAGCCTTCGTCGATAAACGCTTGCGCTCCCTTGGTGGCACGAGCGGAGTTGAGATGGATTATAAGTTCGATTTTTCAACCGAATTTGAGCATCTTATCTCGGACGATGGCGGTCGAAATTCGGCTCGGATAAATCTCCGAATTGAGTTGACCTCACCTCTCAGTCAGGAGACCTCCGAGTCGGATAATGAAATCAATGAAAGATATTCCGAGGCGCTGAACAGAATAAAGCGCATAAATATGGCTCTTATATCCTACCGTTCTTCCTCTTTTGCAGAAAAGCTCGGAAAGAATTATATAAGACCGCCCGTTATAAGAACTAACGCAATACTTAAAAACAAGAATCTCAGGGAGCTTTTGAATCTCTGGGAATATATCGAGGGATACGACAAGGTCGGCTATTCCTTCGTAAGCGATAAATATTACGAGCTTCCGTCGGATGAGTTCGTCGGAGGTATGTATTCGAGCGCGGCTCTGCAGTATCTTCACCTTTACAGCGGTATTTCCGGAGGGCTTGAGGATAACCGTCTTATTTCGGAAAAGCATCTCTTTGACGTTATGCCCGAGTTTGACGATGAGCTTTTGAACGACAGTATAGAAGATTATCATGTCTACGACTCGGAGTACAAAAAGACCGTACCCGTGTCAAGACTTATGAATAACCGCAAGAAGCTTTCAGAGGACGAGAAAAAAATCAGAGAGGCTCTGCTCCTGGCTCTTCGCGAGGACGAAAGAATAACAGAGGAGCTTTTGCGCCAAGAGGAAGCAAGGCGGCTCTCCGAGGAAGAGGCAAAGCGTCTTGCTGAGGAAGAAGCAAAGCGTATTGCCGAAGAAAAAGCGAAGCGCCGCGCAGAGCAAAGAGCAAAGAGGCTCGCAGAAAAGGAAGCAAAGCGACTCGCTGAAGAAGAGGCGAAGCGTCTTGCCGAAGAAGAGGCGAAACGTTTTGCAGAGGAAGAAGCAAAGCGACTTGCCGAAGAAGAGGCGAAACGTCTTGCGGAAGAGGAAGCGAAGCAGCTCGCAGAGCAGCTTGAGCTTATGCAGCTCGAGGGCGAGGATAAGGTTGAAGAGCTTATCGAGGAGCAGCTCTCCGAGGACAAGGCTCATCTCGATACCAAGCTTGACGACGTAATAAGCTCGGTTATAAGCGGACACAGAGCAATTCCTCTCAGTATGTTTGGCACACCCCTCGTATCGAGAGGACATTCCGGCGCGGTAATCGGTGTTTCCTTTGTCTTCAAGGGCGGAAATGAGAAGGGTGCGCTCTTCGTTGTCCCGTATACCAGGGAAGAATATATCGGAATGCCGAGAAAGAAGAAAAAGAGAGTTCTCACCTCAATCAAGGCGCTCCTTGCTTACTCATCAATAGCAAGGCTTCTGGCTGCACTTGAGAGCCTTGACAACAGGGGCGAGAGAATCAACGAGAGAATAGAGAAGCTCCGCGCAAGACTTTCCGAAAAGCGAAAGAGCCTTCCGACTTCACCCGTATGGGAAGAGGCAGTAAAAAGGGTTGTAAAATGATTTCGAATCGCAAAGCGCGTATATTAAAGGCGGTTAAAATTTCGGCAAAGGTGCTCTGGTGGTCGTTCACGGTGCTGCTGGTGATACTCCTTGTCAATATCTTGGGCTCAAAGATTCGCGGAAAAGTTCCATCGGCTTTCGGCTATTCGGTCGTTAAAATCGTCAGCGGAAGCATGGAAGACACGATTCCCCGCGGCTCTTACATCCTTATTAAAAAGACACCGCCCGAAGACGTCGGTACAGATGATATAATCTGCTTCTATTCCACCGACCCGGTGATATACGGTGTGCCGAACACCCACCGTGTAAAAGAGGTAAAAAACGAGGGCGGAGAGTACAAATTCGTCACACGGGGCGACGCCAATGGCGCAGAAGACAAATATCTTGCCGAGGGCGGCAGACTTATCGGCGTCTACGTGAAAACGCTTGACGGACTTACCTCGTTTTCAAATTCATTGAGTGGAAACACTCTTATAATTGTAATCATTTGTTTGCAAATATGCATAATTTCAATGGTTGTCTACTCGGTTGTTATCTCGAAGGATCGGGCTAAAGGGGACGGGGGAGACGGCGAAGATTGATTTTCAGAAGGGAGAGCGTTATGGAAAAGAAAAAAGAAAAACTTAAATTTTCAGAAGTTGCGCCAAGGGTGGCGCTCTTGATTTTCGCGCTATTCCTTTTGATTTATCTTATCTCGGTAATTTCCGGCTCACAGGATTTTTACAACGAGTCGGCAGAGAAAAACTCCCTCCTTTATTTCGAGGAGGATATAGAGCGGGGTGAAAATCTCGCAAGAGAGCATTATAATAACCTCTATGAAATCGTCGATAGGCTCGAATATGCCAAAAACCGCGGTGACGTTGAAGCGGTGATGGAGAGCTATATTGGCTCGGATAAATTCGGGGACCTGCGATACTATTCACAGGGTAGCTCCTATTCGGCAAACGGCGCAGAGGTGGTGCTTGAAACAAGCGGAGGAGAATATATAACGCCTCTTACCGCATCAAACCGCGAGGGCTGTACTCCCGTATATTACGATAAGCACACGGAGCTTGATTGCATTGCCTTTTTCGTTCCGGTGCGCGGCTCTGAATTCGTTGACGGTGTGCTGTCCATACTTCCGGCTAGAAATATTATTAAGGTAAGCTCAGTAATCAACGGCAAGGCAAGTGCCGTCGCGGCGGTAACGAAAAGCGGTAAGGTGCTTTCCGATGCCGCAAATAATGATTTTGCAATTACCCTCGGAAATAATCTATACACCTTTATAGACAGTATAACTCATAACAAGTCGGATTCCGCTCTGGTTTCCGAGGCGATATCGAAGTCCGAAAAGGGCGCCTTGACAATAAGCACGCAGGGTGCAAATTATACGGTAGCAATAGCTCCGCTTGCGCAATTTGATAACAACGTGATTCTTGTGTCCTTCAGCGAGAGCGAGGGACTTATAGCGACTGAACTTACGTATATCAGACATATCGTAAACCTTCTTATTATAGCTATTTTGGCACTGCTTGTGGGCTTTGTTTTCGCGATGCTGTATAAGAAGAAAACGACAGAGGCAATTACAGCGGCGGCGCTTGTTGACAGCGAGCTTGACTGCCCCAATACAGAGCAGTTTAAATTGCAGGCAAAGGAGCTTATACAGTCGCGCAGACGAAGATATTCCGTTGCTTCTCTGACAGTCAAGAATTTTGCTTACGTCAAGGAGCAGCTCGGCGAGAGCGGGGCGGTTGATTTTCTGCGCGCAATTGCTGATATAATCGCCAATCTTTCCAATCATGAGGAGTGCTACGGCTACTCTGGCGACGGAAGATTCCACGTTCTGATGATAAACGCGAATTCTCACTCGGTATCCGACAAGATAAGCCTTATCGAAACGCTTACAAACCGCAACGATTTGCTTTCCGAGCGAGGAATGAAGATAAAGCTCTCCGCCGGAGTTTATAACGCAATCTCCTCGGGCAGACGCTCGGTGCAGGAAATGATAGACTGCGCAAACCTTGCCGCGGAGCATGCAAACGATAATATAAAAACCAATTACACCCTCTATTCAGAGGAGGTAAGAACCGAGATAGCGCGCAACGAGAAGATTGAGGCTATGATGGAGAGCGCTCTTCTAAACAGAGAATTCCGCCTTTTCCTTCAGCCGAAATACGATCCAAAGCACGACTGTATTCATTCTGCCGAGGCTCTCGTTCGTTGGTTTGATACGCGCAGGGGCGAATATATGTTCCCCGGCGAGTTCATTCCGCTCTTCGAGTCGAACGGCTTTATAGTAAAGCTCGACCATTTCGTGTATATCGAGGTGCTTGAGTACCTTTTCGGAGCGGCAGAGCGCGGAGAAAAGGTGGTTCCTATTGCGGTCAACGTATCGAGAGTCACCGCTACAAGCCCCGATTTCATAAACTTCTACGTCGGAAACAAGAAAAAGTACGGCATTCCCGACGGATACGTTACCCTCGAACTTACCGAGAGCTTTGCAATGGAGAGCTACGATAAGATATCTTCCATAATACGTGACCTTCATAACGGCGGACTCCGTTGCTCAATCGACGATTTCGGCTCGGGATATTCCTCCTTCAGCATACTCAAGCAGATAGATTTTGATGAGTTAAAGCTTGACAGCGTATTTATGAAGAGAGGTATTGACGTCCGCCGCGACGATAAGCTTTTGCAGACGATAATAGACCTTGCGAAGTTCATGGGTATGAGCGTTGTTCAGGAGGGTGTCGAAACTAAGGAGCTCTTCGACAAGGTCGTGGCAATGGGCTGCGACGTAATTCAGGGATATTACTACGCGAAGGCTATATCCCTTGAGGAATTCAAGATATTCATAAATACCAATACTTCCATAAAATACAAATCAATGGTTAAATAAAGAAAGAGAGGGGGAGGCGGCTTGTCAAAGCAATTAAATACGAAAATCGGAATATTTTTAGCCTCTCTGACTCTCATTATGAGTATATTCACTCTTGCCTAAGAGAAATTATACCGAAAAAAGAAAACACGAACAGTCTTTTTGATAATTGACTGCTCGTGTTTTTATTTTAAGCCAAAGCCGAATGCTCGGGCTTTTTTTGATTTTCGAGAAAATCCTTCAGCTTGTCAAGCGACATCGGCTTTGCAAAGTAGTAGCCCTGTATGCCGTCGACTCCGAAGGAGCGCAGCATTTCCACCTGCTCCTCGGTTTCCGCGCCCTCTGCGACAACGTTGAGTCCCATATCGTGAAAGAGGTCGGTGAGTATGTATACGAGGTTATTGTTTTTCTGCGTGGGCATAACCGTTGAGGTAAGGCTCATATCCAGCTTGACCGTTTTTAAGGGCAACTTAAGAACGCAGTTGAAATTACTGTATCCTGTGCCGAAGTCATCGAGATAGAAGGTGTAACCGCTTCTCGCCAGTCTTCTCATATTCTTCTCGGCGAGGCTCAGGTCGTCTATGATGACTCTCTCGGTAAATTCGAAGCTTATTCTGCTATGCGCAACGTCATAGCGGTCGACAATTTCGTTGAGCTTCTTATCAAATGCGGGGTCGGTGAGCTGTATCATAGGGAGGTTTATCGACACGCGCTTGTCCTTCAGCTCTTTGCAGCTTGAGAGCGCGCGGCAGGACTCTTCGATAACGAACCAGGTTATAGGTATAATGTGACCGGTTTTCTCGGCGAGGGGGATAAATTCGGCAGGGCTTACGTAGGTGCCGTCCTCCTCCTTGAGCCTCAGAAGAACCTCCATAGACGAAAAGGCATTCTTTCTAACGCTGAATATAGGCTGGAACCATATTTCGAATCCGTTTTCGGAGCTTACCGTCTGTATACGGTTGATGAGGTACTGTCTTCTGAGTCTGGTTTTGTCAAGCTCGGGAGCGCAGCGTGTGTACCTAACCTTCATATCCCTTGCTATATCGGAGGCGTGCTCGAGCTGCTCGTATACGGTGTCTGCGTCCTGTTCGCCGTTCCAGACGTATTCCGAGAGAATATAGTCGAGCTTCATCGGCGCTCCGGTGTAGTTTACGGGGGCTTCAAGGAAGGAGAGAAGCTTTTCATTCTCTTCCG
Source organism: Eubacteriales bacterium (assembly GCA_045613205.1). Taxonomy (GTDB): domain Bacteria; phylum Bacillota; class Clostridia; order Oscillospirales; family CAG-272; genus UBA1740. The sequence continues at coordinate 47,019 of JAZLAO010000021.1, forward strand.
TGCTTGCCGTTTCCGAAGAATAGGGCAAAACCAAGGCGAAGGTAGCTCCGTGCAAATTAAATGCAGAGGCACCGGAGAAAAGCTTGTCCAGATTGAAGGCGAAGAGGTAGAGAACCTCATCACCCATTCGGTGACCGTAATTCTGACGGATTACGCTAAGATTTTGAAGCTTGATAAGATACGCCTTGAATTTCGTTTCGCTTTTTATTCTTTTGTTCACCTCTTGAAAAAAGCTCCTTGAGCCATTGAGATTCGTGAGCGAGTTTACACCTATGCGGTGGTTCTGGAAATTTAGGAAGAATATAAGCTCTATAAGAACTATCGAAAGAATGAATACCGAAATTTCACGGTACAAAAGTTTTGCAGAAAGAGAAAGCAATAATATGAGCAAGGATTCCGAAAGCGCTATTCTTACGTTGCGTATCAGTCTTTTTCTGTACTTAATACAGTATGCAAGTATCAGGAGAGATTGCGGAATTATGAAAAGATAGGGGAGGAAGGGAATAACACCCTCTTTATATACGCCCGCCTGTGAAGAGGAGAAAATAAATCCTAAGGGGAGGTTAAGTATGAGCACCGCGCATAAAAGGAGGTAAATCGCTGTAAGCGTGAGCTTTGCAAAGAGAAGATGATTTCCGCCGATATTATGCTCGCATATCTTAGCGACGAGATAGATCGCCAGTACAGATGTGGTTAAGAGCATAAATGCAAAATCCACAGTGACGCACAGCTTTATAAGCCACGGTGAAAGAGAAAAACGCGTGGTTACTTCAATGCGCAGTATGTTGACGATTGCTGATGCCAGCGTGGTTATAAGACAAATGGTGTAATAAAGGCTAGCCTTCGTTATGTGATATTTAATGCTAAAGAACACTATCATTGTGATCGCAAGTATGAGTAATGCGAAGCAATTTCCGATAGTCGTCATATAATTCGCCTTTCAGATTTATATGTAATCATTGAAAAATAAGCCTTATAGTAGCTAATCCATTAGTCATTATACACAAAAAAAGAGGGCTTGTCAATGCTGATGAAAAAATAAATAATAAATATTATTGAAAAAAAACCGCGCCTGTGCTATACTAATTAAAAAAGGAGTTTCCATGGGGGTCTTAACCCCGAGTAAATTTAGGTAAATTCCCTTGGGGTAGGTTGTAATGAAATCAATACACGGTAAATTTTTAACGATTTTAATATCCGGAATGCTTGTTCTCGCTGTTTCGATAAGTATTATCAGCGTTCTTTACATAAACAGAATTCTTGAAAATGACTCGGACATTATAACGGGCTCGGTTGCTAATACCGAGGCTCTCAGAATAAATGAAAAGCTAAGAGAGGTCGAGTTTTCGGCAAGGACTATGGAAAACTATATCACCTCGACCCTTAACAACGTAGAAATGCTCTCCGACTCGGATTTTCTCGGCGAATATCTTAGGACGGCAAAGGAAACCTTTTACGTAGTTGCTGAAAGCTGTGAGGGCGTTGTTGCTTACTACTTCCGTCCCGACCCTCTACTCACTGATGCCTATGCTGGCTTCAATATTGCAAGAACGTCCAGCAGTGCAAGCTTCGTAGAGCTTCCCACGACCAGCCTTGCGGACTGGGAGAATGCACCGTACGAGGACGTATGCTGGTTTTCCGAGCCTAAAACGAACGGCTCTGCGGTATGGCTTGAGCCGTATATAGATAAAGCTATCCAAATCAATATGATTTCCTTTGTGATTCCGGTTTACAAGAATCATACATTTGTCGGTGTAGTCGGAGTCGATTACGACTTTTCAAACCTTTGCGGTATGGTTGCAAACGTATCGGTTTATGATAACGGATTTGCTTACCTCGGAAACCCCGATAATGAGGAACAGGTATTCTATTCTCCCGTAGACGACCACTTGCTCAGCCGCGCTCATACCGACCACGGATTTGCCGAGGAGCATAAGGTGCTTGAGAACGGTATGACACTTGTCATTCACGCCGATTACAGCGATATTCAGCGCGACAGCTACAGAATCGTAAGTGTCATTATCCTTATCGTTGTGGTGTTACTTTCGGGCTTTACCTTTATTACATATTTCCTTGTAAGAAAAGAGATTATCCGCCCTCTCAAAAAGATTACGAAGGCGGCGGAGCTGCTGGCAGACGGCAAGACCGAGCTTGACCTTCAAAGCTGCAAAACAGAGGACGAAATAGGACTGCTCGCACACGCGTTTGAGAAAACGGCCGAGAAGCTGCGCGGTTACTTATCCTATATCAACACCTTGGCGTATAAGGATGCCCTTACGGGTATTAAAAACCGCACGGCGTACAACGAGATGACCTCGGAGATTGACGTTAAGATAAAGATAGGCTACTACGAGCCGTTTGCAATGCTTTCTGCTGATATTAATTTCCTTAAGGAAACCAACGATAAATACGGCCACGAGATAGGAAACAAGCTGATAATTAAGGCGGCGAAGATAATCTGCAACGTATTCAAGCACTCACCCGTTTTCAGAATGGGCGGAGATGAATTTGCCGTGCTGCTTAAGGGCGAGGACTTTGAAAATCTTGACGAGCTTCTTCTTGAGCTTGATGCCCTATCCCGTGAGAGCTCTCTCATAGTTGACGGCACTGAAATTCCTATTTCGATTGCATGCGCTGCGGAAAAATTCAATCCCTCCTTTGACGTTTGCGTTGAGGACGTATATGACAGAGCTGATAAAAAGATGTACGAGAACAAGGAAAGAATCAAAAAATTAGCTCTCAAATGACACAATTGAATAAAGGACCGTTTCGTCTTTGGTTATTCACTCTTGTCTAAAGAACGGGCGGTCTTTTGATATTGATTTTATAATTACAGATTAAAATATTGATTTATTTTATTCTTTGTGCTATTATTAGATAACAGATTTAAATTTAAGGAAGAGATGCCCTGCGGTATCCAAATCACCGCGATTTAAATGCGATTCACGCGGTGATTTTTTCAAAAACGGAGAACAAAATGTACAGAATAGTTGACAAAAAGTGCTGAATCCCACTGTGGTACAGCTTAAAATAGAAGCTCCGCTTGTGGCAAGTAAGGCCCGTCCCGGACAATTCATAATATTAAGAGTTGATGCGGACGGAGAGCGCACTCCGCTTACTGTTGCAGGCGTTGCTGCATCCGTTGCATTGCGCCGTAAAGGTTTTACCAAATGTGACAGCCCCTAGGATTTTCAGTCGCAGAAAACATTGAAAAGAGCCTTGCACTGACCAAAATTCAGTCAGCACCAAACAAAGAAAAGAGTTTTACATAGTAGTTTTCTTCCTATGCATTGTCAAATAGAGCATTATGGTAAATAATATCGCACTTGCGTTGCCGAAGGCAATAAAACGAACGCAATTAAATTTGAAGCATGGATATATCCCTGCTTTTACGGTTAAATCGGTACAAAGTTAATGTGCTGGCGGAAGCTTTAAATTCAATTTCTTCAGTTGCTTTGATAATATATTATCAAAGGCGAGGGTTTGTTTCTTATATCAGCTATTGACTTTTTCTCGTGACAGTGATATAATTATAACAATAAATAAGCAAACTTGCCGTAAGGCAAGGACGCAAAGCTATAGGGACCGTCTAATACGGCCAGCCAGTTGCAGAACATGTTTTTGTGTGTTTGCAACTTTTTTGTTTCATGGACGTTTTGCGAAGAAAGGAGGATGATTTGTGAAAAAATACAAGATGACAACGCTAATTGTTCTTTTATTTGCAATCCTGCTCTCTGTATTCAGTGCATCCTTGGCATGGTTTGTAAATACCAAAATCATAAGTCCAAACCTTTCCTTTTCTGCAGGTGCTCCGTCGGAATATAATCTTTACAAGGTTACTTGCGAAAATGATACGTCCGAACAAAAAGTATCTAAGGTCGATACCGTAGGTATAGCTGGGTTTGATATATATGACTTGCAGTTTGGAAAAATCAACAACCTTTCTTTGCTTGAGCATTCAAATTACGTATATTACGTTGTCGAAGTTCCAAAGGAGGACGGAGGGCTTATATCATTAGGCGTCAGCTACGGCGACACCGACTCTGACGGCGAGCACTTCAAAATATACGTTCCGTTAAAGAGCGCTAACGGTGATATTCAGTACAATACTGACGGTACTGTAAAAACCGAGCTTTTCAGTGAACAAACTGCATTAGAGCAAATAAAAGCTATTGAAACCGACAATTCTTCAACCTTTGTTTCATTTACGTATGCGCTTACAAACACTTCCCCGTACGAATATGAAAATATAGAAGCTATAGAAGCGATTTTTGATGAAAAAGAGCCGCTTAGTATGGATGCTGTTGACGAGAACAACAATCCAATACCGTATGAATTGACGCATGACGTTGGATCGGTTGTCGGAGATTTTTATTACGTTTACATAAGGCTTGAGCCCAACGTTTCGCTGTATAAGCATTTCATCGAGCATCTTTGGAACAATATGCCGTATTTCCTGACGTACGAAATAAGAGCCACGCTTTCCGTGCGTTCGCAAACACCTTAAAAACTGAGAAAGAGAGTATACCGAATATGACAAAAATGAAACCGGTGGCTTTAATTTTGTGCATATTGCTCATAGCCGTATCACTCGTTTTGCTTATCTCCGAGTCGTTAGCGTATTTTCGGTTTATTTTTGATAAGAGCGGAACGAATACAGTTATGGTTGAATTGATTTTCGACCACCTCGACTTCAATGATTCGGACGTTATAAACGCAGGCTTTGCCGACGAGGAAAACGGAAATGAAATCCCGTGGGGAAGCGAAAAGAATCCCTACGTAATATCTCAAAAATATCATATACAAAACCTATCGGTTTTGCAGAATTCCGGATTCTTTGCAAGCAGGGTCAAAAAGGATGAGAACGGAGATCCCATCTTGGATGAAAACAATAACACTATTCCCGATCAATCATACTTCCTTGTGTGCAACACGGACGGAACTCCCGTAAGCATAGATTGCGATGGGATTAAAATAGCTCCTATTGGATCGCACGAATATCCGTTTACGGGAGTAATCAGAGGCGCTCCCATAGCGGGCAGTACCACATACAATGGATACGGCTCGTCTGTATCCACTATAGCCGATCTGACGGTGGAATCCAAGCTTGACGAGCCTGACATAGGATTTTTTGGTAGACTCGGTTATAACGGTACGTACGATGCCGAAACGTTAACTGTGTCGGATGGCTTTGCCGCCATTGTGGACAATCTGCTTTTGGCGGACGTGACGATTTCGTCAAGAAAAAGCTTTTTTGATACTCTTGAGGAGTGGTGGAACTTATTCCTTAATCATTTAAACCGTTCTGAAGAAATAAAAGAAACGCATCACGTTGGCATAATAGCGGGACATGCCGAATTTGCAACCGTGAGCAACATCAGTGTCTATTACACCGAAAACGTTCCCGCCTTTGACCTTGTATCCAATTACGAGGGAAGCAACACAAATTATTACAGCACTACAGGACTTATAGGACTTCTCGAGTGTGTAAATCCCGAAGTTGATGAAGAAAACGGAACACTCAGCGGCTCTGCCGGCATAAGAGACAGCGACCTTTTAGGTGACGGCTCTGCCGGTGGCGGAGGCGATGAGAGCGGAACGCTTACGGGATATTTTCTTGCTGAAAATCTCTTCTCACGGCACGAGGAATATTTACATAATGAAGAGGTGAATTTGCCGACCGCGGATGCTTATGACGTCAAAGAAATGAAAATCAACGAGAAGGAAGGTGGCGAGTTTAAGTCGCTTTTCTCGTCCGTTCAAATGAGCGAAGGCTTTTTAGGCGGTAACAAGGTCACTTATTATTACTTTAACGATACTGTCTTCACCTTTACCATGTCCTCAAGCTCTGAAGATTCCGCTTCCGATTCTAAAAAAACCGACTACGTTATGAAGCTTTGGAAATTGGAGGATGAAAGACCGTTTATTTACGGAACCGACAGCAAAGAAAAATGGCAGTATGCAGACGACCTAGGAGCGACTCCGCGCATTTCGTATAAGTTAACTGCCCTGGAGAGCCAAAATGCATTTGCAACCCCTGGATATTACGTTATGCTTTACGTTCACGAGGGGGATATCTACGTGGTGGATATGCAAAGCCCGGCTACCGGATATATAACCAAGCTCGATCCGGGACAAATCTATGAGGGCGATGATGATATCAAGCTCGAAACCCTGTATTTCGATGACGGAAGTCTTAAGGAGATAAACGTTATCAGTACGGGAAAAGAATTTTTTTCAAACGCGTTTTACTATGCAAGCTCGAGCATAAAGATGCGAAACCCCAACTCTACGCTTGCAGACCATCAGTTTGGATTCACCGTTCCGTACACAAACGGAAATTATACAGCGGCCCAGCCTTACCACGGAAGCGCGACTAACGATGGATTAGGTTCTTTGTTTTCCAATGCAACAAGTTATTTCTACGATCTCACCTTTACGTATCATCAAAACGGTAAATTTTCAGCGTATATTCAAAGCAAGGCTATGGGTCCGTTATGGAACAGAACCTACGTATCCGCTATCTTTAAGTTTGATGCTGCGAGTGACAGCCTGTCCGTACAGTCCGATATAAAATCGGACTCTGATCAGCTCGCCTCAATTGATTCGATGAGGGATGAAACCTGCTACTTCACAATTATGAAGCTGACGCCGAACACAGTTGATGAGCATAATAATATTACAAACCTCGCAAGCGGAAACTATGAGCTCACACCGAAAAATATCGTTCCCACGACGAAAACCGAGAAAGATTCTACGACTCAGGAAGACGTTGAGGTGCCGGACACCCTTTATAGCTTTGATCCATCAAAGCATGTTCTCGAATATATTAATTCAACAAACTCCTACCGTCTTGCGCCCATCAGATCATATAAGCTCAATAACGGTAAGGGCGATCTTCTCGAAGAATTAAACCATACAGTCAAGCTTTACAAGGCAACTACAGGAAACTTTTCTTTGCAGTTCGGAGGAAATTTTCCGATATACAGCGATGGCGGCGTTCTTCGAGTTCCTATCGGAACAACGGGTATGGATGCGACCCTCCCTGCCGGTATGATTGCCTTTCATATCCTCGAGGCGAGTGTAGATGATCCATCGTATATCAACGTAATAGTTGCGGTTAATCCCGAGCAAAAATCTCCCGCTACGGTGGGACTATGGAAAGCCGACGAGAACTTTTGGGGTTCAACGTTTGATCTTACAGATCCCGATCAGTCCTTTGTCCTGCCGGTATCAATGGTTGCTGAAAGCTCCGCAGACAGTCAATTTATACTCCCGATAACAGAAAGAGTGGTAGGAGAAAACATTGACGGAAAGATAGAATATACAACCGTGGCAAAAGACGGCGCCAATGAGGTTTCGTACGTATATCTCGGCGGTGAGTATGCTTTTATATATTACAGCTTCGAAGTAACAGAGCCTGATACAACATATCTTCTCGGCTCGGCTGCCGGCTCTCTTTCTATCAGCTACTTCTCGGTTTCCGGTGCTGCGGGCGAGGGTAATGACGGAATGTCAGGCTCTCCGCTTGGATCTGTCGATTTTGTTTATTCGTTTGAAGGACAGATTATTACAACCGACAAGCTATTCGCCGAAGACGAACAGCTTTTGAGCGATGAAAACTACAGTCAGTATTATCCCTCTTATCTTTTTGTTTCAATGCTGCCGGAAGAAAACAAAATTCAAAATGAGGTTGTAAAAATACGGCGTTACGTCAATGAAGGAGATACCAAGGGAACTCGGCGCCATTTGATGTTAACCGGGCAAAACGAAACCTACGTACGAAGTGTTTCCGTTTTTTTGCAGGATTTACAGGATGATATAGACTGAAAATGATAAAAAGGAAGAAGGGATGCCGTATTGAAAAAGGCGTATATCACACCGCTGATATCTGTTATAGTTGCGGGGCTTTTAGTGATTTCATCTATTTTCATAATGATTGACGATGCTCTTGCATGGTTTTCGTATAACAACAGGGTGAATTCAAGCGGAATGAGAATATCTGCGCGCGGTGTTCCGGATACCGACCAATATCTCATAGTTGACGGCGTTAAGGTTGAGGAAACGGCAAAAAATCTCTTCTCAAACTTGCTCCCCGGGGAAATTATAAGGTTTAGCCTTTGCGTTAAAAATAACACGGATTATGATATTGATTTTCAACTGTTTATGCAAGCCCCCACAGCGAACGATGACGTTCCTTACGTGATAGACGGACTTTATCATTATATGGGCACTCAAATAAGGATTAATTCCGTTAAGAACGGAGGAGAGGAAATTCTTGCGCTCGAAGGAACGGATCGTTATCTTTTAAAGCTTGACACGGCTCTCTACGTAGGTGAGGACGCTTCGCTACCGCCAACGTCTATAGATTTTGAATATGATTTTTCTAATGAGGCGGATAGGAGCTTGATACAGCCGATAAAGATTCTCGCAAACGGTGAGGTAACACTCGATATAGAGATGGAGTTTGTAGATAACGGAATGCTGCAGAACCCCTATATTGAGTTCGGAGCATCAAGCGCCTCCGAACCTAAAAAAGCATCGCTTGTGCTTTCTCGAACCTTGCTATGCTCTGTAGATTAACCCTAAATCAAATTCGCTGCGAAGCCTTGTTTTTCGGTGCTTCGAAAGATGTTAAAATGTAAACCAAAAATGACAAAAGGGGCGGCTGCGAACGGTCGCCCCTCAATGTTTGCGGTGCTGAAAGCAAAGAAAAGCCAAATCGGTTGAAAAGTTCATAAAAACATTGTATAATATCTCATAAACGAACAACAGCTTAACGGAGATTATAATGGAAGATATTCTGATAAAAATTCTTGTATGCTTTATCGCAGGCGCAGGTGCGGGTATTGGAACCGGCTTTGCCGGTATGAGTGCCGCCGCGGTGATAGGCCCCATGCTCATAACATTTTTAGGTGTCCCTGCCTACGATGCGGTTGGTATAGGACTGTTCAGCGACGTTCTGGCAAGCCTTGTTAGCGCGTATACCTATAAGAAAAGTGGAAACTTGGATATAAAAAACAGCTTACCTTTGCTGGTAAGCGTTCTTGTTGTAACGACGATTGGTAGCTTTGTGGCAAGTTTTCTGCCCGAGCAAGCTATGAGTGGGGCGATGCAGATAGCGCTGATTATCATCGGACTGCGATTCCTTTTGAAGCCCGTCACTAAAACGAGAGAGCAATTGGAGGAAAGCTCCCCGAAAAGTAGACTGATCAAGGCAATCGTCGGTGGTATATTCGTCGGATTTATCTGTGGCTTTGCAGGCGCAGGTGGCGGAATGATGCTACTTCTTGTTCTGACATCTTTCCTTGGATATCCTATGCACTTGGCGGTTGGCACGAGCGTGTTTATTATGGCGTTTACTGCTTTGACCGGAGGTGTCAGCCATTTTGTAATCGGAGGAATGCCCAATATTCTTTGCCTTGTGCTGTGCGTTGTGTTCACACTAATTTGGGCGAGAATTGCCGCAAAAATCGCCAACAAGGCTAATGCAAAAACCTTAAATCGCGTGGTCGGTATCGTCATGATCGTCACGAGTGTCGTGATCTTGGCGGTAAACTATCTTTAATTGATGAATCAAAGAGCAAGGGCTGACGAAATCGTCAGCCCTTGTGATGTTTTAGTGGCAGCTATGACCGCCGCAGTTTGTGCGTACCGCAACCGTGGTCGCCGCAACTGTGAGCACTGTTGTCGTGCTCGTGATCGTGTTGGTCGCACTTGACATTGGGGTTATAGCCGAGGTCGTTCGCAAGAAATGCCTCGACCGCTGCATCGCAAGAACCGCTGACACCGCCGTAGAGCTTGATGCCCGCCTCTGCAAGGGCCATCTGTGCGCCACCGCCGATGCCTCCGCAGATTAGTATGTCAGCACCGATGACCTTCAAAAACCCAGTAAGCGCTCCGTGTCCCTGACCATTGGTATCGATCACCTCAGAGGATAAGATTTTACCGCCTTCAACCGCATATACCTTGAACTGCTCCGTGTGACCGAAGTGCTGAAAAATCTGTCCGTTTTCGTAAGCAACTGCAATTATCATCATATATCTCCTTCGAAATCAAATAACGAATCTATGTAATTATTATATCACGATTTTTGCTAAGAGTCAATGATTGCTTGGCATTTTCGGAAACAATACAGTAAATAAATGTTTATATTCGCTTCGGGAAATACTAAAGAAAAAAACAATCACGGAGGTCTTTATGTGTACGGCTATCCCAACTCTCGCTATGAGGGAAGAAACGTGGAGGTCATGCGCGTGACCAACGGTAAGATCATGGCGCGTGACGAAATGGCAATAGGTGAGCTTCCAGAGGTTGACTTCGTGGCAGGTATGCCCGATTCGGGGGTTCCTCACGCGATGGGCTACGCAAGACAAAGCGGATATGAATACGCCCGTCCCTTTGTCAAATATACTCCCACTTGGCCACGCTCCTTCATGCCCGCCAATCCAAGCGTTCGCAATCAAGTTGCCAAAATGAAGCAGATCCCCGTTCCCGAGCTTATCGAGGACAAGCGTCTCCTGTTCGTAGACGATTCCATCGTGCGAGGCACACAGCTTCGCGAAACCGTGGATTTCCTTTACAGAGCAGGTGCCAAGGAGGTACATATGCGCGCGGCTTGTCCACCCAGTATGTATGGCTGTAAGTATCTCAGTTTCTCCCGCAGCAACTCGGATAAGGAGCTTCTCGCCCGTAGAGTAATCGACGAGCTTGAGGGTGACGAGGGAGATAAGCATATTGAGGAATACGCAGATGCGGGTACCGAGAGAGGAAAATGTCTCCTTAAGCAAGCGTATCTGCGAGGTATTCGGCTTCGACTCCTTAGGCTATCAGTCCCTTGACGGACTGCTTGAATCCATAGGTATCGATAAAGAAAAGGTATGCACTTATTGCTGGACAGGTAAGGAATGATAGCGGTTCGTGTGATCGGTAAAGTGCTCGACTATGTATGACGGTATGCAAGGCAAAAACATATTGACAAAAAAGTCAAAGTGTAATATAATTACAGTAAAGAATAAATAAAAAAAGGAACCAGCTGACTGCAGAGGACGTTGGTTCCTTTATGCTTTTTAGAGGAAAACTTATGGTTAGGAAAAAGAAATTTACGCTTTCGACCACGCAGATCATATTACTCAGCTTCCTTGTGACCATTCTCATAGGAAGCGTACTTTTAGCGTTGCCGATCAGTTCCGCGGACGGTGTAGCCGTGCCGTATCTCGACGCGCTTTTCACGGCAACCACATCCACCTGCGTGACGGGACTCGTTACGCTTCCCACGGTGTCAACGTGGAGCGTGTTCGGGCAGATCGTTATATTGCTCCTGATACAGATCGGAGGTCTTGGTATCATTACCATTATGTCGGGACTGATGCTTCTCTTGAACAGAAAAATGGGCATCGGTGACCGATTGCTCATTCAGGATGCCTTCAACCTAAACACAATGTCGGGACTTTCAAAGTTTGTAAAGAACGTACTGTTCGGTACGCTGATCATTGAAGGTATAGGCGCTGTACTGTATATGCTCGTGTTCGTTCCTGAGTTTGGCGTTAAGGGTATTTGGATATCGGTATTCAATTCGGTTTCCGCCTTCTGTAACGCAGGCATTGATATCATCGCGGAAAACAGCCTATGCAATTACGCCACCAATCCCTTGATAAACATCGTCACCTCCGCACTCATCATTCTCGGTGGACTTGGATATATCGTATGGTGGGACGTGCTTCGTGTGGTTAAAAGCCGTTCACCGAAAAACAGAAAAATATTCAGGCACTTGACCTTGCACTCAAAGATTGCCATTACGGTCACGGCAGGGCTCATCCTTGTCGGTGCAATCCTCATATTTGCTTTTGAATATGCAAATCCCTTGACCATCGGAGAGATGTCCTTGTTTGATAAAATTCAAGTGTCCTTCTTCCAATCGGTCACCACGAGAACCGCAGGCTTTGCCACGGTTCCGCAGGAGAATTTAACAAACGCCTCTGCCGCCGTATCCATCATCTTAATGTTAGTTGGTGGCTCACCCGTGGGAACGGCAGGCGGTATGAAAACGGTTACGATTGCCGTTCTCGTTTGTTCGGCGTTTGCAACGATAAGAAACAAAAAGGGGGCAACCCTTTTCGGTCGCCGCATTTCCGAAGAATCGATAAAGAAGGCGGTGGCTGTTGTTGTAATGTTCCTTACGATATGTGCCACCTCAACTGTACTTTTGATGGCAACGAGTAACGCTTCCGCTATTGATGCGGTCTATGAAACGGTTAGCGCAACGGCAACCGTCGGACTTTCAAGAAATCTGACGGCAACGCTTAACACCTTCGGAAGGTTAATTATTATAGTAACAATGTATTTCGGCAGAGTCGGCCCCATCTCACTTGCGGTGGCACTTGGCAGCAAGAGTGTGAGTCAGAACGTGATTTCCGAGCCGACGGAAGATATCAGTATAGGATAAGGAGAAGATTATGAAAACGAAGAAAACATACGCAGTCTTTGGACTTGGCAGATACGGCAGAGCCGTGGCAAAAGAGCTTGTAGAGAACGGTATGGAGGTCATTACCGTCGATACCGAGGAAAGAATCGTCAATGATGCGGCGGCATATCTGCCCGTCTGCAAGTGCGCCGACGTGACCGATGCGGAAGTCATCTCCCGTCTTGGTATTGGCAATATTGATACCGTTATCGTCTGTATGGCGAGCAATCTTGAAGCGAGCGTCATGGCTGTCACGCTTTGCAAGGAGGCAGGCGTTAAAACCGTTATCGCAAAATGCGCCAACGAGATGCATCAAAAGATATTGCTTCGTGTAGGCGCGGATCAGGTGGTTTTCCCCGAAAACGAATCGGGCATCCGCCTCGCCAAGAACCTACTCAGCTCCGGCTTTATTGATATGATCTCTCTGTCAAAGGACGTATCAATGGTGGAGATTGACGTAAAGGACGAATGGTGTGGGAAGAACTTGATCGAATTGAATCTCCGCAAAAAATACGGCTTTAACATCGTTGCCATTAAGAAGGGCGAGAAGGTCAACGTGAATATCAATCCCGAGCAAGTGCTCGATTCCGAAACCACGCTGATCGTTATTGCAAATACGGCGAAGCTTGGTAAACTGAAATAGTTTGAAAAATTCCATTACAGTGGGAAGAATAATGCAGAGCGAGGGCTGACGAAAATCAATCGTCAGCCCTCAAAATTTGCGTCGCAGAAAGCAAAGAAAAGGGATTTTCGAAAGACTATGAAAAAGCCATGAAAAATCCAATAAAAAGCCCAAAATTTAGGCGAACATGTGGTCAATTAAAAACAGCCGAAAACAAGTCAAAATGGCTTGTTTTCGGCTGTTTTTTGGTCGAAGTGGCGGGTAAGCGAGTAGGAAACAGTTGATAACTGTTTACGACGACGCGCCCGAGCAAAACAAGGAGTTGAAGGAGAGAGTAACGACCGACGCCGGGCGACTATGCTTGCGAGCCGTCGGAGAACCGCGGAGCGAGTTTGAGTCCTGTGAAATATGATAGAAGGCGGGATTTTCACCGGAGGTGAATATTCTTACGCTTGCCGCTTACGAGTAAACTCGACGCGCTCTGCGCGGAGAATGCGAACTCGCGGCCCCAGTACCCGAAGCCGAAAAAATATGTTTTTTGAACACTATTGTTTACATATAGTCCGTATATTACGCAAAATCACACCGTTTTGCACATTGTTTCCGTTATTTCCGTATAGAACAATTCCTGTTGTGGTCAGTTATGTGGTCAAACCGTTTTCGCTCTGCGAAACGGTTTGACAGTGGACAGTTGAAAATGAAAAATTGAAAGTTTAAGAAACTATCTTTCCCCACGACAAACTGTACCCGTGTTAAGAAATACGCACGCAATATACGCTTGATTTGCTGTATTGTAACTCTAAAACAAACTATTGTCAAGCCGTTAGTGTGGCAAAAATTTATACAAGCTTAAACAAAGAAAAATCACTATGCCTAAAGCAATGAAAAGCGCATCTCATTGATCAAAATTCAGACAACATTAAACAAAGAATACGCTTGGATTTATACCCTATCTCTTTCGTTGCCGTACTCACGTTTCATAGCTTCAATGGACACTACCCACTGCTTGCCGAACTTGCACACGTCAACACCGTTTACGAGCTTGCCGTAGGTGATTGCTTTGCGAAGCGTGCTTTCATTTAATCCCCAAAGCTCAGTTGCATCGCTGAAAGCCAGGAGTCCGGCAATGATTCCTGTTCCTACAATAGCAATTTTAATCATAACTTTTCCTCGCAGATTAGCAAATTAATAACCAAATAGTTACTTTTAAGCATATTATACTTCCTTTTGTCTAAAATGCCAATAATATTTCAGAAAAAATATCATTCTATTGACAAAAGCTATGTTTTGTGCTAAAATAAAAAAGAATTAGCAAATTGTGTGAGGACCAATGGCAGAAAAGCGTTACAAGAAATCTGAAATAACAAGAGAAAAAATCCTTGAAGTTG
>JAZLAO010000022.1:0-3578 GCA_045613205.1 Eubacteriales bacterium
TTAGTTTTGGTTGGCAGACCATACCTATTCTACCAAAGGAGGATGTTTTTGTCTATGCAAAGCTAAAGCTTTTTGGAACCACCAGCCGGACTGGTGGTTTACGAGCGAAGCCTTTTTCAAAGTCTTCGCTATACAATAAAAATCCACTCGTTTTCACGGGTGGATTTTTTCGGCCGCGGAAGCACAGCATACCGCGGCTTTTCGTTTTAACTTTAGGAAAGGAACACTTCGAAACGGTCTTTACGCCCGCCCGAGTGGCAGTGTTAACGCTTTTTTGCATAATGCATTCCGCATACTTAATTCTGCATTCTGCATTTTGCATTTTGCATTAATAATTAGCCGTTGGTCTTGAGGTTCTGCTCGTAGGACTCTACCATCTTTTTAACCATCTGGCCGCCGATAGAACCGGCCTGCTTCGAGGTAAGGTCACCGTTGTATCCCTGCTTAAGAGTTACGCCAACTTCGTTTGCAGCCTGCATCTTGAAGTTATCAAGAGCTGCCTTAGCTTCGGGTACGTTTATCTTGCTTCTGGACATAAGATTAAATCTCCTGTTTTTTCTTTTAAAATCTATATTATCGAGCCGCGAAAGCTTACGAACCTCGCGGCTCTCTTGCTTTCTGACTCTGCTATTATTGTGTCGATAATACAGACAAATATAACAAACAATTATTGGAAATTTTAATTCTCTTACGGAGTAAAAAAAGCAAAAAGCACTTAGGACCTTGAGTGCTTTTTATCTGAAGTATACCTTAAATTTCTTCAGGCTCGTGAGCTGATTTGTTATAAGGATGCTCGTCGTCATCAAGCTCGCTTATAGCGCCCTCTTTACCGGGAATAACTATTCCCTTAGTCATCGCACGCAGATTTTCTTCCTTCTTTGTATCAAGGATAGCCTGACGCGCTTTCTTTGCTGCAGCTATGTCTATTACTATTTCCTCAGACAAGGTCCCGTCGCCAAGAGTAAGGAAATTTTCAAAGGCATCGGGATATACGAATATCTTCTGCGCCTTGTCAAACTTTACCGTAATATATTTACCCTGGTTGGAAACGACAGTTCCCTTTCCAAACGTTTTATGAATAACTGCAAGATTGTCAAATACCATAACTAACCTCCGCGTTATATTGCTTTATCATAATATTAAGTTTGTGTTTTTTTGTATACATTATATAAGCGGTGATATTGTAGCAGACAAATGTGTCTAAAGTATGAACAAAACGCATTTTTTTAAATTTATTTTCAATTTATTGTGTTTTTTTAAAAAAGAGACACAAAATGCAGTATCAGTTCGGGCTTTTACTATGCTTTTTTCGATGAACTTTGCCGTTTGTAAATACGCCTCCAGTTAAAAAAGCCGTACATATCATTTACCAAAAACACAAGAAAACATACTATCATAGGAAAATATGATAAATTTTCAATCGCAGCGAGAACCCACAGTATTATTAGAACAACGTCGTTTGCCGCATAAGCCAGGGCGTAATAGGGGCTTCTGAGGAAAGAAAGATATGATGCCAAAAAGCTTGTAGTTATCGAAATAGTGCTAATAATTAAATTCGCATTATTAAGATAAGCAAGAATAAAATAAAATATTACCGTGGCAACGGCAGCACCGAGTACGGTGGCAATTCCCTGCCTTGCCGATATTTTTGCAACCTCGACCTCACTTGTATCGCGGTAAGGGTGCTTTATCCAGGAAATTATTGAAAAAACCGCTATAGGAGCTGTCATTCCGAGATAGGTAATCATCTCACCGTAATATGCAAAGCCATATGATATAATTCCGTAGGTGACCGAGAATGCAAGCGTCAAGACCTGCCCCAGCACGTAGCCCTTTGCAACGAATATGAGAGCCGTTGCGCCTATAAGCGAATTTATAAGATTAAGATAACTCTTCTCTTTCAGAAATATAAAGGAAACGACTATCAGAAGAATCGAGGAGCACCAAAGCCCGAGCTCGAACTTCGAAAGTCCCCTAAAGGAGTTTAATATTTTTTTCATTTCTACCTCAAAAAATGCGCCCGCAACACGTCTTCCAAGACCTAACGACGTGTGGCGAGCGCATGCTCAGCCGTAAGAGAGGCGAACACATAAGGTTCTCTTACAGCTATCTACCCGGTGGCAGTATATATTATTTTTGCCGAAGCTTAAGCTTCAAGTATTTTTAACGCTGTTATCAGGGATAAATCAAAGCTCTATCATTGACTCGTCCCAGATTTCAGGAGCTTCGTAACCAAGCATGTTTACGGTAGTTGCGGCAACCGCGGAAAGACCGAAATCCTCTCTGCCGAGTTTAACGGTGTACTTATCCTTGGTGAAGTTATCATATATAATGAAAGGAACGGGATTTAAGGTGTGGCTTGTCTTTGCCTTGAAGGAGCCGTCCTTATTAGCCTTGGGAGCTTTCGTTTGCTTATCAATTTCGTACATCTCGTCGGCATTGCCGTGGTCAGCCGTGATAAGAGCCGCACCGTGAAGCTCGTCAACAACCTTGAGGATTCTTGCAAGCTGAAGGTCGAGAGCCTCCATAGAGCACTCGGTCGCAAGGAATGAGCCGGTGTGTCCGACCATATCTCCGTTCGGGAAATTAACTCTGAGATACTTATACTTGCCCGACTTCAAGCACTCGATAAGCTTGTCGGTGATTTCAGCGCACTTCATCCAGGGTCTTTCCTCAAAAGGAACGACGTCAGAGGGAATCTCAATATAGGTTTCGAGCTCCTCTGAGAATTTACCCGACTTGTTTCCGTTCCAGAAATAAGTAACGTGACCGTATTTCTGTGTTTCGGAGATGGCAAGCTCGGATATACCTGCGGAAACGAGGTACTCCGTCATAGTACCCGTGATTTCGGGGGGATTTACAAGATACTTTGAGGGGATATGAAGGTCTCCGTCGTATTCCAGCATACCTGCGTAAAGAACCTTGGGAGCTCTCTTTCTGTCGAATTTATCAAAATCAGCGCCCGACTCGAAAGCTTTTGAAATCTCGATAGAACGGTCACCGCGGAAGTTGAAGAAGATAACGCTGTCACCGTCCTCGACAGTTCCTACGGGCTTGCCGTCCTTTGCAATAACGAAGGGGGGCAAATCCTGGTCGATAACCTTGGTTTCTTCTCTGTAGGTTGTAATAGCCTCCTCGGCAGATGCAAACTGTCTTCCCTCACCGAGAACGTGAGTTTTCCAGCCTGCCTCAACCATTCCCCAGTTAGCCTCGTATCTGTCCATTGTTATCTGCATACGTCCACCGCCGGAAGCTATCATAATGTCGAAATCTGCCGAGCGAAGTCCTGCAATATACTCCTCGAAAGGAAGAACGTAATCAAGAGCGCTGGTTTCGCCAACGTCGCGGCCGTCAAGAAGAATGTGAACTCTTACCCGCTTTGCACCGTCGCGCTTTGCCGCCTCGATAAGAGCTTTGAGATGGTCGATATGGGAATGTACGTTTCCGTCGGAGAAAAGGCCGAGGAAATGAAGAGTCGAATTATTGGCTTTTACGCCACCGATAAGCTCACCCCAGGTATTAGATGCAAATATTTTTCCGCTTTCGATAGACTGGGAAACGAGCTTTGCGCCCTGCGC
>JAZLAO010000023.1:0-3329 GCA_045613205.1 Eubacteriales bacterium
GACCGTACCGAAGAGGATATGATGAAGGTTCGTAACCTCGGTCGTAAGTCACTTGAAGAAGTGATTCAGAAGCTGAATTCTTTGGGCCTCAGCCTAAAGAAAGACGAAGAATAAGAATTAGGAGGAAACATACATGAGAAAGCTTGGCAGAACTACTGCACAGCGCAAGGCTATGCTCAGAGGCATGGTAACTCTTCTTCTTGAAACAGGCAAGATTGAAACAACCTATACAAGAGCACAGGAAGTTTCCGCAAAGGCTGACGAGATGATTACCCTCGGTAAGAAGGGCGATCTCGCATCGTACAGAGCAGCGCTTGCTTATATTACTAAGGAAGACGTAGCTAAAAAAGTATTCTCCGTTATCGCTCCTGCTTATGCAGAAGTAAACGGTGGTTATACACAGGTTTATAAAATGGGACCCCGTCGCGGCGACGGAGCAGAAACTGCAATCGTTAAGCTTGTAGCTGTTAAGGCAGCTGAAGCTACCGAGGAAAGCAAGTAATTTCCCAAAACAAAAAAAGACGAGAGAAATCTCGTCTTTTTTTGTGCCTGTCAAACGCTTAATATAAGAACAAGATGGTCAGTTGCCGTGCTTTTCTCTTAAAATTTCCACGTTTTTCTCAACCTCTTTTTTGTGAAGCGGATACCAGAACCACAAAACCAGAGCTAGGGCGCCAAATCCTATTGCGGGCACGAGGGTTGAAATGTTGAAAATTCCCTCAAGCACACCGCTCTCGAATGCCGTTTCCTGAGTGTAACCGACAAGTGTTAAAAGGATTCCGGAAATTCCCGCCGAAGCCGCTTGACCGAGCTTTCTTGCAAAGGAGTACATTGCGTATATTGACCCGTCCTCGCGGATTCCGTTCTTGATTTCGGAATAGTCGATAACGTCGGTTATAAGAGCCCAGGAAACCATTGTGAAAATTCCGAGTCCGAGCCATGAAATAAGATTTATTCCGATATAAACCCAAACGTTTGCGGGGCGAATGAAAAATAATAGCAAGCTTATAACGGCTGCCAAAAGGTTTGATGCTACGCTGATTTCGGCCTTTCCGAATCTGTGGGCTAATGGTTTCGCCAAGGCCGCAGCAAGTAACATTCCTATCAGCATAGCAACGGTGGAAATCGACTGCGCTTTTGCATTGTTATAGTAGTTCGGATATACGTAGTTTGACATCGACTGAATAGTCAGTTGTGCCATCAGCATAAGAACAGAAGCAACTATAATGGAAATCAAGGCGCGGTTTTTTATAGCATTTTTTAGCATCTTTGAAAGTCCGTGCGGCTCTCGGTGGCTCATCTGCGGTGCGACTCTCTCGGTAACGAGAAAATAGCATAAAAAATAACATATTATCGCAAAAATTGAGAAAATACCGGCAATCACGGTGAATTTATAACCATTCATTATGGTTTGTCCGCCCACTGTATCGTAGGTGAAAAGCGGAACGCCGACACCGATTATAACACCCGCCAGCGTGCTTCCCATACTTCTGAAGGTTGAGAGGGACTGCCTGTCACCCGGCTCGCGCGATATTGCCGATGCCATCGAGCCGTAGGGAATATTGATAGAGGTGTAGAATATTGAGCCCCAAAGAATATAGGTAACGAAAAGCCATACTATTTTAAACCACATTGCCGAATCGGCAAGCGAGCTCTGATAAATCAAAAATGAAGCAATTGCCACGGGGGCTGACATTCTTAAAATCCAGGGTTTGAATTTTCCTGCGTGAGTCGCCTTGCCTCTGTCGCATATTCTTCCCATAGCGATATCGGTAAATCCGTCAACGAATCTTGCAACCATCATTGCGATACCGACGACAAAAGCCGAAACACCCATAACATCGGTGTAAAACTTTAAAAGAAAGCTTGAGGAAAGAATGAACGTAAAGTCGTTTCCAAAATCTCCGAATAAGTATCCGAGCTTATCTTTAATGCCAAAAGGGGCATGCTCCCTTGATTTTTCTACCATAAAAACCTCGCATAATATACTTAGAGTTATTTAAAGTTATTATGTAGCATTTTCGGGATATTATTACGAAAAAATCACCCAAATAATAACGCAAACGGAGCTTGAAAAAACTCGCATCGGGTTGTTTTTTTGCGCTATTTATGTTATAATGATTAAAAAAAGATATTCAGTTGGTGGCACTCGTGGAGTGACAAAGGTGCTTGCGTCAATTGCAATGAAGCAAACATTAATTCAAAAGGGGGACAATAATGCAAGACAATTATGTTGGCGACATCGGTGATTACGGAAAATACGGATTACTTAGAACCGTTTGTTTGCAAGGATTATCATTATCTGTAAATTGGTATAAAGTGAGGCCTAAAAAAAGCGGAAAACAAGAAGATGGGAAATACGTCAGTTATCTTTCCAAACCTACCGTTTATCGCTCATATGATTCTGAATTGTTCGATGCGTTATATAACGTTGTTTGTCGCGATTGTGATAGAAGCATACAACGAATTGAAAAAGAAAATCTGTTCGAGGCTACGTATTTCTCTGACGAAATCGTTGCCGATAGATCAGCTTGGCACCAAAAAGCATTGAACCGCACCATCGGAACAGATATCGTTTTTCTTGATCCGGATAATGGACTTGAAACAAAAAAGATGTTTCTTTCGGGCAAAACAACCGAAAAGCATGTTAAATGGTCCGAACTTAAGGATTATTATCAAAGAGGTCAAAACGTGATCTTGTATCAGCATCGTCCGCAAATGACAAAAAAATTAAACTGTATTGATGACGTTATGCGCTTTAATAGAGAATACTTAAATGCAGATTGTGTTATGCTGTTGGAATTTCCTAAATATACTAATCGTTTTTATTTTATGTTCATACGTAAAGAATATAAAACTTGTTTCGAACAGGTTTGTGATTCGGTTCTCAAGGTTTGGGGCAAGGACGATTTTTGTCGAAATATTCTAGTCTAAGGTAAAGTGAGATGCTAAAACTTTTTACATTTTTATTTCATACGTTGCCAATAATTATTTCATTCCTATATCTCTTGGTTGCTGCTTTTTCTTTTGCGGTGCATGTTAAACGAATCAAGAGAAATGTGAAAATTCCCGTTGGCCAATGGATTTTTGCGGTAGCGAACCTTCTATACGTTATTCTGTTTTTAATAACATTTATATTTTTCTTCTCTACTTGGGAAGCTATATTTCCAACGCTTAGTTTGACAGCGATTGTTATTTCCGTATGTTTTTCGCGATATGAAGATATGCGACATGGTCGAAGATGGTGGACTTGGTAATTTATTATTAATTCTAAAACAATAAAAAGCAAAAACGTAGAATCTAAGCAGACTCTACGTTTTTCTTTTTTT
>JAZLAO010000024.1:0-2909 GCA_045613205.1 Eubacteriales bacterium
AAACCCGTTCCTAAATATATCGTTAAGTTAATCAGAAAGAGAGATAAAGAGGAACACCCTAATCCTTGCGGAAATACTCGCTTTTACTCTTATTTTACTAAAAATGACGGTGAGCTGGTAAAGGTTACAGTAGCCGTTAGACACCGTTATTCACAGTGGCATTATAAGCAGGTAGCCGTCCATGGTATACACTCGGATATATGCTTTATAAAAGACATTGTATTTTACTATATCAGCGGATACAGCGTCGGTTGGTACGCCGAAGGTCTTACCAAAGATGCGAAATGGTACGAAAGCATCGAATGGGGCTGGCACGAAGATAAGCTTTTCGATCCTTACGCTCCTATCGTCAACCGTAATTATCTTGCTAAACTTCCCGAATACAAATATGCCGCTTGGGAGCTTTTCAACGGTACAGAACTTCTAAAATATCTTCGGATTTACGAGCAATATCCACAGGCTGAATATCTAATGAAACTGGGATTGCAGCAATACGCTATGAGCAAGCAGATTTTACGGAAAGCCGGTACGGATAAGCGTTTTCAAAAATGGCTGTCGCTAAACCGTACAGAGCTCGCAAATCATTATTACTACGTTTCCACCGTTTTTGCCGCTTATCGCAGAAAAGAAGCTTTAGCGGATGTACAAAAATTTGAGGAAAAGAAAAAGTGCTTTTGTCGTGAAAAGGATTATAAGCCCATCCGAGAAATGCTGAACGGCGATTATAAGGCATACTTCACATACGCCGCAAAGCAGGATGTTTCACATCGCCTATATCTTGACTACCTGAAAGCCTGCACCTATCTCGGATTGGATATGACGTTACCGAAAAATCGCTATCCTCACGATTTTAGGCGTTGGCATGATATTCGCATTGACGAGTACAAGACCGCAAAAGCGATTGCCGATGAAAAGGAACGAGCGGAGTTTTACGCTAAATTCGCTACCGTTGCCGAAAAGTATTTACCTTTACAGCGAGCACAGGACGACGTATATATTGCCCTTATCGCAAAAAGTCCTGCCGAGCTGATAGCCGAGGGTGACGCACTCGGTCATTGTGTCGGAAGACTGGGCTATGATCAAAAATTTGTACGTGAGGAAACGCTCATATTCTTCATACGAAGCGTAGCAGAGCCGGACGTGCCGCTCATTACTATTGAATACTCCATAAGCTCGCACAAGATACTTCAAAGCTACGGCAAAAATCATAGAACACCTGACGGTGAACTTGAAAAATACATACGCAAAAAATGGTTGCCTTATGCAAATAAGGCATTAAAGAAAATAGCAGCATAAGGAGGACTAACAAATGGCAAATTACTTTAGAATTACAGCATATCACCCGGAGAAAGACATATCGGTGATACTTGACTCAAACGGTATGTTTGAAAAGCTTTGGCAGTTCAGCTCGTATTTGGTGCAAAAAGGCTTTAAGATACTTGAGGTCGGTGCTAATGAAAACATTATCGAAAGCACCTTCCCGGCAGTTAAGGAAGAGTCAAACAAAATAATGCTTCGTGCGATCGATAAGGGCAAACCCGAAATACAGGAAATGACATACCAAGACCGACCTTGTAAAGCAATTACGCTATACGATAAAATCTATGGTTTATTTACAACCTAATACCTGATAGGGAGAGTGTAAAAAGCTCTCCCTTTTTTTATGTCAGTTACAGTTTGGGTAAAGTTGGGGAAAAGTTTGGGTAAAGTTAGGTGTGTGACTACAGGGCGTGTGCTTGTCTTGATACAAGTCGGGGTCGCTGCGCTCCGCCGAGCCAAGCACACGCCCAAAAAACAAAAACAAACGGAACAAAGGAAACGCAATACCGACAAAGAACGGGCGGCGGCGCTAAACCGCTTGCCGACTCGCCCGTTGTTTCTTCTGTCGGTTAAAAGTTGCGTTGTTAAAACCTTTGTTTGAGCCCTTATGTGATTTTTGATTTTTAGTTGGCTTTACGAAGTTGCTCTATCACGTCAGAGCTTACGACACCTATATAGCACCCCTCGTCGATGCAATTAAAATCATCAAATAATAACAGCTTTGTATCCTCTGATCCTATAGTAGTTACAACATCACTTTCGAGAATATCTGAGATGAAAAATTGAGGCAGTCCCTTAGAGTAAACGATTTTCTCTCCTGTTTTTTCGATATACTTGATTATATATGCTAATGCTGTACCTTTTCGACTCGGTTCGTCAATACTCTCAAAGTCTGACCTACCAAACTTTTCGTTAAAATAGGTGTTTTGATTGGTTATCTGTCGCCTTCTGGTATTAAAATTGTAATCTTCTTTTTGAATTAAAAAGCCTGGCATTGTGCCTTCGGGAATATAAAACAGACCGTGAAAATGAAGGCGTTTCTTTTCGGGAGAGCGTTCCCATACACCTATATATTTCCATGCTTTTCTTTTGCTGAAATTTGATATGGTATGTCTTAGCTTTCTCTTAAAGCTTTCTTCGTCGTGGAGTTTATCATTGTAAGTAAAAGTACAAAAATAATTGAATTCTTGTAGGTTTGCTTTTCTTGAAAGCCTTATTCTTCTGCAAATAAGATTACGCAGTTTTCGCTCAATATTTATAGTAACATACAGTCGTGCTTTTTCCTCTGTATCAAAATATGGACGCATCCTTTCTATCAAAGCTTTTTTGCGTTCGTGCCTTCGCATATGGCAACACTCTTTGTAATGTTCTTCAAAAATTTCTTTTTTAGTAGCAAATCTTGGCAAGGGAGCTTCGTTCTCGGTATTATCAGATTCATCAGTTTCATTACTCTCAAATGCTCCAAAAACATCTTCAATATCATCAACTTCGATTTCTTCCAGCTCAAAAGGCACGTACCCCGGTAAAGGGGCCGTGCTTTCTGTCGCATTTTCATTAAATTTGTCTTTAAGAGTGTCGGCTTTAACCTC
>JAZLAO010000025.1:0-10182 GCA_045613205.1 Eubacteriales bacterium
CTCATCAAGATCTAAAAGCAGATTTCGCGGAGCAACGGTTTTCTCAAGGTCAAGGGAGAACTTGCCGCTAACAGGAGAGAGGCATCTTGCGCACTCGGCTTCATAATCAACCGACATTTCAAGACTCATTCTCATATAACCGGCAGTGTTGGTAATATCGCCCACAACCTTCATGGGAGAAGGAAAACTCACACCGTAAAGAAAGCTTGTAGTATCCTCCGGGTCAATATCGAGCGAAAGTTCATAGTCGAACGTCAGCAGACGTTCGCCTGCCAAGAGCGGCCGTAAATCAAGCTTCACCGAGATACCTCCCCGCGCTACGGATTATAGCGTTTTTTCAGCGTTTGGGCATAGTTTAGGCTATATTCCCAAAGGCGTACACTATATTATATAACTTATTGTGTTCGATGTCAAGTGTTTTTCTGAAAAAACAAATAAAAAAATTAGTCGTTTTTTAACATTAGCGACATGAATAACACGCACATATTTATATTGACATTTATTTTAAGTTGATGTATAATTTATTTATATAATTAACGAAGAGGAGACTCAAAAATGCTTACGGATATTGAAATAGCTCAGTCAGTTACCCCAAAGAATATTCTCGATATTGCAAAGGAAGCGGGAATAGACGAAAAATACATTGAACAGTACGGAAGGGTAAAGGCGAAGCTCGACCTTTCGCTTCTCACCGATATGAAGGATAAGAAGGACGGAAAGCTTATTCTCGTTACCGCTATTACTCCCACTCCTGCAGGAGAGGGCAAAACCACAACTACTATCGGTCTTGCCGACGGTATGCACAGAATCGGTAAAAAGGTTGCCGTTGCTTTGAGAGAGCCCTCGCTCGGACCGGTATTCGGTGTTAAGGGCGGCGCAGCAGGCGGAGGATACGCCCAGGTAATACCTATGGAGGATATAAATCTCCATTTCACCGGTGATTTCCACGCGATAGGCGCGGCAAATAACCTTCTTGCAGCAATGCTTGATAACCACATCTATCAGGGAAATGCACTTAATATAGACCCGAGAAGAATAACCTGGAAAAGATGCGTTGATATGAACGACCGTCAGCTTCGTTTCGTCACAGACGGTCTTGGCGGAAGAGTAAACGGCGTTCCCCGCGAGGACGGATACGACATAACTGTTGCTTCCGAGATAATGGCTGTTCTTTGCCTTTCAAGCTCTATCACCGACCTTAAGGAAAGACTTTCCCGCATAATCGTCGGATACACCTACGACGAAAAACCTGTAACCGCAGGCGACCTCAAGGCTGCGGGCGCTATGACGGCGCTTCTTAAAGATGCATTGAAGCCTAACCTCGTTCAGACTCTTGAGGGAACACCCGCGTTCGTTCACGGCGGTCCTTTCGCAAATATAGCTCACGGCTGTAACTCTGTTATAGCTACGAAAATGGCTCTTAAAATGGGCGACTATGCTATAACCGAAGCAGGATTCGGAGCAGACCTCGGTGCAGAGAAGTTCCTTGACATAAAATGCCGTATGGCAGGTCTTACACCCGATGCGGTTGTTATAGTAGCTACCGTGCGTGCTCTTAAGATGCACGGAGGCCTTGCAAAGACAGAGCTTGGCGCGGAAAATCTCGAGGCTCTTGAACGCGGAATTCCGAACCTTCTCCGTCACGTTTCAAACATAAAGAACGTATACAAGCTTCCTTCCGTCGTAGCGGTTAACAGATTCCCGACGGATACCGATGCGGAGATAGAATTTATAATTGAAAAGTGCCGCGAGCTTGGAGTTAACGTAGTTCTTTCAACCGTCTGGGCTGAAGGCGGTAAGGGCGGTGAGGCTCTTGCACGCGAGGTCGTAAGACTCTGCGAAGAGGAAAAGGGAGATTTCACCTTTGCCTATGAGCTTGACGGAACTATTGAGGATAAGATTGAAGCGCTCGTCAAAAAGGTATACGGCGGCGCCGGAATAAGCGTTCTTCCTCAGGCTAAAAAGCAGATTGCTACTCTTACTGCTCTTGGATTTGATAAGGTTCCCGTTTGCATGGCGAAGACGCAGTATTCCTTCTCCGACGACCAGACGAAGCTTGGCGCTCCCGAGGGCTTTACGGTAACCGTTAAGAACGTCCGAGTAAGCGCCGGCGCAGGATTCGTTGTAGTACTTACCGGTGATATAATGACTATGCCCGGACTTCCCAAGGTTCCCGCAGCAGAGAAAATAGACGTTGACGAAAACGGAAAAATAACGGGACTGTTCTAATATGAAACTCATAATAGCATCTAATAATGCACACAAAATATATGAAATTAAAAAAATGCTCGGCTCAAAGTTTTCGCAAATTCTTTCTTTGAAAGAGGCGGGTATTGTACATGAAACGGTAGAGGACGGCACGACGTTCCTTGAGAACGCCTATAAAAAGGCGCGTGAGATAGCAGAAATCTCCGGTTGTCCCGCTCTTGCCGATGACAGCGGAATATGTGTTCACGCTCTTGACGGAGCTCCCGGCATATACAGCGCACGCTTCTCGGGTGGCAGCGATGATGATAACAACAACCTGCTTCTTCAGAAGCTTTGCGGTAAAAGCGACCGCGCGGCACACTATACCTGTGCTATGTCGCTTGTTTATCCCGACGGACGCGAAATATCTGCCGAGGGATATATGTACGGCGAGATAACCGATAACCCACGCGGCTCGCGCGGCTTCGGCTATGACCCGCTTTTTGTGCCGGATGGCGAGACGCGAACTGTTGCCGAGATGACCGATGACGAAAAAAATGCAATAAGCCACAGAGCAAATGCTCTGAAGCTTTTGCTTAGCAAGCTTTAAGGAAAATATGCTTCTTAAAACGGATTCAATTTAGGTTGGTATTGGCTAGACTCAGCTTCCTTTTTGCTATTGCGTGCTTCTGATAGATATAAAGAGCTCGGCAAATGGTATTCAAATAGAATGAGCCAAAGGAATCTGTTTTTTCAAAATCAACAGGAAAATAATTTTCGTAATACACGAGAGGAGGAAAACCGTGGCTATAGATACGGGAATTTTAAGACGGGAAATAGAAGAAACAAAGTTAATACTTGAAGAAAAATACGCTATTGCACACGTTGCGGCAAGAAAGGCTGCTGAATCCTACAAGGCGCTTCTTATTGCCGAGGAAAACAGGGATTTAAAAAACGGAAGCAAGGAAATAGCAAAGCATGAGGTAGCTGAAGATTCTTTTAAACTGTCTTTGCGGGAATATTTTTATTTTTCCGATACCTATACTTCTCTTGTGGAAAAGCTGCTTGCTTTGTATGAGGATTTAATCGAGTCGGGGTGTGCCGGGGTGGCAAAAAAAGCGCGCGCAGAAGCTAAACGCTTTGAAGAGAAGGAGAGCTACCGCAAGGATAAGCTTTCCGATATAGTGATGAAAATAAGCGGCATTGATGACGCCTATGCCGCATATGTGTCAGAGTCCGAAATCAAGGAGGTTCTGCCTGAGAAAGAATCAGAGCTGCAAGAAATAAAAAAAGCCCCTGATTTTCAAGCTCTGGAAAGCAAAGCAGCGGAAGAATATGCGTTGTATAATGAGCCAAGAAATACATATGCCGCGGAAGCTATTAACGTTGACATAACCAATATAATCGAGAGTGCTGTGGCTAAGGCTATGGACAGATTCAACACCGTGCTCGAGATGCGCACTAATAAAATTATTGATAACGGTGAATCCTCCGAAGACGAACAGCCTCAAGCATCCCCGGTGTCTGAGGATATATTTAAGATGCATTCAGAGCTTGTTGATTTCGAGCTTGAAATTGCCGCAAAGCTTGCTGTTCTTACCGAAAAGCTCAAAAATATTTCTGAAGATTTAATAAATATAGGAGCAACCTGTATAAACCTTGCGGGCGCACAGAGAGAGGTTGCCGAGAGCCAGAAAAAAACAGAAGAGATGCAGAATACTCTTCTTCAGGATGCAAAGAAGACGGAGGAAGGTCAGAAAATTATATCCGAGGCTCAGTCCGCGCTTATGGAACGGCAGACGGCTCTGTCCGAATTGCAGAGGACGAATGCCGAAAAGCAGGCATTTCTTACGAAGGAGCAGTCAGAGATTTCCGAGCTGCAAAAGGCAACTTATGCAGAGCATAAGCGGCTAAAGAAAAAAATAAAGAAATGAAATAATCAATTCAAAAAAGGAATCTTTTAAAATCCGTGCCGACGTCGGCACGGATTTTTTGTATAGCGATTGAAAAGTCCTCATGTGTGACCTGTGGGCGTTCTATGACAGACGCCCTGTTTTTTGTATATGGAATAATCACCTCGGGCGAAAAATTCAATTTGCTGATTCTTCCAATAAGAGCTCTGCACCTTGAGTCTCCCGCATTGATATACGTAGGCGTGTGAGAAAGAAAGGAAAGAAATGCGCCTTCTGCATCTTCGGAAACTGAGAAGCCGCACTCTCTTATGGCGAAAGCAAATTTTTTATCCGTTTGAACCTTCACTACCGCTGCCCCGAGACTTCTTGCATATGAGCGCAAAAGCTCGGAATTTGCAAATTCTCCAACGTCAAAAAGCAAGGGAGAGAGCTCCGTTCTTTTTGCAATATCCGAGATGTCGGAAATTGAAAGGGTTTCACCCGTGTTCAAAATCAGGGCAAATTTTGTGCTTCGAGTCTGACTTTTAAAGTATGACAAATCGGGCATAATTTCCTCTGCAACCGAGTATGAAAAGCTGTTTTCAATTTTTTTCATTCCTGCCTGCGAAAAGCTCCCTGCTAATGCGTAATTTGCAATAGCAGGGAGCAAAAAATTAATGTAATTTTAGATTATAACTGCGTTATCCTCGTTTTCCTCGTCATGCTGTGATGCAACGAGTTGAACGTGATAAGCGTCTATTACCGCTTCTTCAAGAGCGGCTCTGAAATCCGAATTTATCGGATGTACAATATCACGGTATGTTCCGTCGGGATTTTTTCTCGAGGGCATTACTATAAAGTATCTCTCCCTGGCGTAAATAACCTTTACGTCGTGTACTGCAAGGCAATCGTCAAACGTAACCGATGCTATTGCCTTCATAGGTCCTTCTTCAAAGAATTTTCTAACCTTGATATCTGTGATCTGCATAATCATATTCCTTTCAGTATAGTCTAATTTTTAAGATACCGAATATATTATACTGTAAGAATGTTAAAAATATTCACGAACTTTGACGGTATTTTTTAAATTATTTGTAGCTTTTTTAATAAGTTAAAATGTACAAATAATTAATAAAGGTAAAAGGTGGTAAGGTTTTGTCGATTTTTCATTCCGGATTAGGCAAAGAAAAAATATCGGAAATTTTAAAAAACAAGAAAATAAAAATACATTTTGTAGGTGTCGGCGGTGTCGGAATGTACTCGCTGTGTGTTCTTTCGAAAGAAGCGGGATATGAGGTTTCGGGAAGTGACAGGGAAATTTCGCATCTTTGCAACAGTCTTATTGATGCGGGGTATGATGTAAAAATAGGACACGCTGAAGAAAATGCAAGCGGAGCGGGGCTTATTGTTTACAGCCTTGCAATAGCTGAAGACAATCCCGAAATTCGCTACGCAGAAAGAAACGGTATACCCGGAGCTTCCCGAGCGGAATATCTTGGTTTCATTATGGAAAACTATAAAAAAAGTATATCGGTATCCGGAAGTCACGGAAAAAGCACCACGACGGCAATGATAAGCGAGATTTTTAAAAAAGCCGGGTGTGAGCCGACTGTTGTTTTAGGCGCGGCGCTTCCAAATACGGATTGCCCGGTTCATATAGGAAAGGAAGAGCTATTGATTTGCGAGGGGTGTGAATACAAGGACTCATTTTTGCATTTTTCACCGAGCGCGACTGTATTTACAAATCTTGAGCTTGACCACGTTGATTATTTTGATGGAATTGAGGCTTTGAAAAGGTCTTTTTTAAAAGCAATGAATCTGCCTGAGCTTTCTGTTGTAAATATTGATGACGAAAATCTACGTGAGCTGATTCCCTTTGTAAAAACAAGGACTGTTACATTCGGAGAGTCGTCAAGGGCTGATTACAAAGTGCTTACGAAAGAATGGAAGGGTGGATTTTACAGGCTTAAAATTCGACACGAGGGGGAGGATATGCTTGACGTCTGCCTTTCTGTACCGGGACGTTTCAATGCAATTAATGCCGCTGCCGCCGCAACCGTTGCGCTTGAGGCCGGAATTGCGCGTGACAGCATATCGCGCGCCCTTTCGGAGTTTTGCGGAATAGAGCGGAGAATGGAAAAGCTGTGCACCCTCGGACGCTGCGAGGTATATTATGATTATGCTCATCATCCCACTGAAATCCGCTCGGTAATATCAGCAATAAGAGAAATGACAGGGAAGGAGGTCACGGTAATATTTAAACCCCACACCTATTCGAGAACTGCCGGACTTATGAAGGAGTTTGTAAGCGCGCTCTCACTCGCAGACAAGGTTTTCATTTGTGAAATATCGGCAATAAGAGAAAAGGCGATTGACGGTATAAACGCCTCTTCTCTCGTATCTCGCATAGGGGATAAGGCAGCTAAGCTAAACGATGACGACGTGCTTGATGCTATTGGGGATATTGAAAATTCAGCAATAATTATTATGGGCGCGGCAAATCTTGATAAGGTTAAAAAAATGATTTTGGAAAGCGAAAAAACACGAAAAAATGGAAGAGAAAACGGCAAACGATAATAAGTGTGGATTTACCTCTTGTGAGGAACGCCTGCCGAAGCTTGATTATCTGCTTTTGTTGATAGAGCAAAAGAAATTTAATGAATTCAGAGATCTGGTTGCCCCTATTCCGCCGGTCGATATTGCGGCTTTTTTTGAAGAGATGCCGAAGGAATACTACGTTCCTGCTTATAGGCTGCTCCCTAAAGAAGCAGCGGCTGAGGCTTTCGTGGAAATGGGCGGAGAATTAAAGGAGCATCTTATAAATTCCTTTACCGATAACGAGCTTTCGGCAACTCTTGAAGAGCTCTACATTGACGATACTGTTGACGTAATAGAGGAAATGCCGGCAGCGGTAGTGAAACGCATTTTGCGTAATTCGAGGAGCGAGGACAGAGATATAATAAACCGTCTGCTGAAGTATCCTAAGGATACAGCGGGAACGATAATGACTACGGAATACGTAAGATTCACCAAGGAGATGACTGTCGAAGAAGCTCTCCGTCACGTAAGACGGGTCGCTATAGATAAGGAAACGATTTATACCTGCTACGTTACCGATAAAAAACGGCATCTTATAGGTATAGTCACTGCAAAGGAGCTGCTTATTTCACCTCTTGACACACAGCTTGAGGATATAATGGAAGAATCGGTTATTTTTGTTGCAACTACCGATGATAAGGAAGACGTAGCAAACAAGTTTGATAAGTACGGTTTTCTCGCTCTGCCTGTCGTAGACAACGAAGCTCGTCTTGTAGGAATAGTGACGGTAGATGATGCTATCGGAGTTATAAGAGATGAAGCCGAAGAGGATTTTGCCAAAATGGCGGCCATTACACCGAGCGAAACCTCATATTTGAAAACGAGCGCGTTTTCAATATGGAAATCAAGAATTCCCTGGTTGCTTTTGCTTATGATATCCGCAACCTTTTCCAGCGCGATACTCGGACGGTTTGAATCGGCTCTCCCTGCGGTGCTTCTCTTATTCGTTCCAATGCTTATGGATACCGGTGGAAATTGCGGCGCTCAGGCATCGGTGACGGTAATACGCGCAATTTCGGTAGGTGAGGCTGAAATTTCAGATTTTTTGCGAATCTTGTGGAAAGAAATCAGGGTCGGTATCACCTGCGGTGTAACGCTTGGCGCGGTAGCCTTTATTAAGGTCGTTTTGATTGACAGGCTGCTTATGCAGAATAACGATGTCACCCTAAACGTTGCGCTTGCGGTTGCGTTCGCGGTATTGTTTACCGTAATAGCTGCAAAATTCATAGGCTCAATGCTTCCTCTTCTGGCAAAGAAAATAGGGCTCGACCCCGCCGTTATGGCGTCACCCCTTATCACTACGCTTGTTGACGTTATATCACTTTTACTATACTTCTTCATTTCGATACGATTTCTTGCTATATAATATTAAAAAGTTTTATAAAAGCATTGAAAAATCGGGTAATTTATGCTAAAATGATATATTATATGGCTTTATGAAACATAATGGAGATATAAAAATGGAAAGAACACTAGTAAAGAGTATTTACAACGATGCCGAAAGCTTCGGTGGTAAGACTATAACCGTTGGCGGCTGGGTAAGGAATCTGCGCGATTCGAAGGCGTTTGGATTTATCGACCTTAATGACGGCTCATGCTTCGGAAGCATTCAGGTTGTATTCGAGAGGGAGAAGGTTTCGAACTACGATGAAATCGCTTCGATGAACGTCGGTGCGGCGCTCGTCGTTACGGGTGAGCTTGTTGTAACACCCGGTGCAAAGCAGCCCTTTGAGCTTAAGGCTGCGAAAATTGAGGTTGAGGGAACGTCGACACCCGATTATCCGCTTCAGCCAAAAAGACATACCGTTGAATTTTTGAGAGAGCAGGCATATCTCAGACCGAGAACTAACCTTTTCTCTGCGGTATTCAGAGTGAGAAGCGAGGTTGCCTATGCTATACACTCATTCTTCCATAGCCGCGGCTTCGTTTACGTTCACACACCGATTATAACCGGTTCGGATGCAGAGGGCGCGGGCGAGATGTTCAGAGTTACCACTCTTGACCCCGAAAATCTCCCCATGACCGAGGACGGAAAGGTTGACTATTCCAAGGACTTCTTCGGTAAGAGCACAAACCTTACGGTTTCGGGTCAGCTTGAGGGTGAAACCTACGCTATGGCGTTTGGAAACATATACACCTTCGGTCCTACCTTCCGCGCTGAAAATTCCAACACCGCACGCCACGCGGCAGAGTTCTGGATGATAGAGCCGGAAATAGCATTTGCCGACCTTAATGACGATATGCAGCTCGCTTGGGATATGATAAAGTATATCATAAATCACGTAATGGATAATTGCACTCAGGAGCTTGAATTCTTCAATAAGTTCGTTGACAAGACTCTTCTTGAGCGTCTTACCGCTCTTCGAAATGCAGACTATGCTAAGGTAACCTATACCGAGGCTATTGAGATTCTCGAAAAGTCGGTCGCGGATTTCAAGTATCCTGTTTATTGGGGCGTTGACCTTCAGACCGAGCACGAAAGATATCTCACCGAGCAGGTTTATAAGAAGCCTATCTTCCTTATCGACTATCCTAAGGAAATTAAAGCCTTTTATATGCGCCAGAATGACGACGGCAAGACCGTTGCGGCAATGGACCTCCTCGTTCCCGGCGTTGGTGAAATTATAGGCGGCTCGCAGCGTGAGGAGCGTCTTGACGTTCTCTCTGCAAGAATGAAGGAGCTCGGTCTTAACGAGGAAGACTATTGGTGGTATATGAATCTCCGTAAGTACGGCGGAACAAAGCACGCGGGCTTCGGTCTCGGCTTCGAGAGAATCATAATGTACCTCACGGGTGTATCTAATATCCGCGACGTTCTCCCCTATCCGAGAACGGTAGGAAACGCAGAATATTAATAAGCAAAGGGGTATTGTGAAAAATACAGTACCCCTTTGATAATAAGCGCAAATTTGAGGAAATCATGGTCGAAAACCTACGGTTTTCCTCATTTTCTGTTGTTTTTTATTCTTTCTCCGTTCTCTCCCTCTCGACTCTCTTCGGCTATACGCCTTCGGGTCGCGAACGAAGAATTATGCTCTAAATCCGTGCGCCCCTTGGTTCTGTTCTCGTTAAGAATTCGCCAAGTTCGTATTTGAGGCTGATTTTTCTCGGCTTTCGCCTTGATTTTATAGAATTCTTAATGAGACAGCCGCAGCGATATAAATCCCTCGCGGGATTTGCGATATACGCAGAGATGCGTGCGATATATCTTCGATGCGATGTGCCCTGCGGGGCGTGACGGGAATAGATATGAATAATTCGTAGGGCGGGGGCTTGCTCCCGCCGTGACGAACACCTTGAATCGGAAAGACGGCGGGAGATGAACCCTCGCCCTACGACGAAAAAAACGGCGGGAGATAAACCCCCGCCCTACAAGGCTTGCTTAATGACTGAGCCCCTAATTATTTATCATTTATTATTTTATTAAGTCTTTCCATTGTTTCCTTCGTCGGTGTCGGAAGATGACCGAGGGGGAAGGGAATCCCGAGCGAGTCGTACTTTACCC
>JAZLAO010000026.1:0-1801 GCA_045613205.1 Eubacteriales bacterium
AAACGGAAAGGAAAAGAACGATGCTTAAGAAATTCTTCGGTGATAAAAAAAGAGTTGCCGATGTTATTCTCATAGCCTCGCTTCTTGTTATTGCCCTTTCCGTTTTTTTGTTTGTTTTTCTTAACAGAGTCGAGGGATCCACCGCCGCCGTTTATATAAAGGACAAAAAGGTTGCGGAGTATTCTCTCGCCGTTGACGGAGTCTATTATCTCAATAATGGTAAAAATGTTCTGGTAATAGAGGACGGAAAGGCTTATTTAAGCTATTCCGAATGTCCTGACAAGACCTGCGTTTACGGAAACACCGCCTTTGGCAATAAAATATCCTACGTAGGAGAGGATATAATCTGCCTTCCTAATATGCTTCGAGTTGTGATTGAGGGAGAAGGGGAGGGAGTTTTATGACAAAACGTAGTATTGATACCAAGAAGATGGTAACTATTTCATCGCTTATTGCTATAGCGATGATTCTGTCGTACATCGAGCATCTTGTTCCGGCCTTCGTAGCTGTCCCGGGCGTTAAGATGGGACTTTCAAATATTGCGACGGTTTTTGCTCTTTACACGCTTGGTTGGCCGTTCGCTATATGCATATCGGTTGTGCGAGTGCTTTTGTCTGCTCTTCTGTTCGGCAATCTCTTCAGTTTGATTTACAGTCTTTCGGGTGCGGCTCTTGCCCTTGCGGTTATGATATTGCTTAAGCGTATCGATAAATTCTCAACCGTAGGCGTCAGCGTGGCCGGAGGTGTTATGCACAACGTAGGACAGATAATCGCCGCTTGTATAGTAATGAATAGTGCCGCTATTTCGCTCTACGTTATCCCTCTTGTCATCTCGGGCACTCTTGCCGGTATCGTTATCGGTCTTATCTCGGGAATACTTATTGAAAGAATAAAAAAATATTTATAAAAAACTCCTTAATGTGTAAATTTTATGCATTTTGGGGTTTTATTATATATTTTAAATATTTTGCTATATATTTATTTGACAAATACTGTTAAATGTGTTAAAATAAAGGTGGCGCATTTCCGCTGATGCGCTTCGCTGCGTTGCAGTAAAACCAAGGCGGAGAAAAGAAAAGGATATGAAGCTTAATTACAAAAGAACGATCCTTGTTGGATTTGCGTTCTTCTTAATCAGTGCCTTTTGGCAGGCGTATGATGCGATCGTTCCGCTTGCGCTCACCAATCACTTTGGTCTTCCTCAGTCGATTTCCGGTATTGTAATGTCGGTCGACAATATTCTGGCGGTATTTATGCTGCCCATTTTCGGCGCACTTTCTGACAAGGTTATGACTAAATTCGGCAAGCGTACTCCCTTCATTCTGATTGGTACTATCGCTGCGGTTATTTGTTTTATCTCCCTTACCTTTATTGATTCCTATCAGCTTAAGGCAGTTCTTGATGCCGGTATAGCAGAGAAGTATCAGGCTGCCGCAGATCTTCTTAAGGAAGCAAACGCGGTCCTTAAGGAAGCCGGCAAGGCAGGAAATGAGTCGGCTGTTGCTTTGGCACAGCAGCGCATTGATCTTATCAATGCTAACATTGACAGAATCAGACAGGAAACCCTCGATATTACCCTCGGCAATATTTGGCCTATCGTTGGTTTTATCGGCATTCTCCTTCTCACTCTTATCTCTATGGCAACCTTCCGTTCTCCTGCGGTTGCGCTTATGCCTGACGTTACTATTAAGCCTCTTCGTTCCAAGGGTAATGCTATAATCAACCTTATGGGTACTGCGGGTGGTATTCTCGTGCTTGTTCTGGGTATTGTATTCAAGACCTCCGGTAATAAGTATATGCA
>JAZLAO010000027.1:0-5101 GCA_045613205.1 Eubacteriales bacterium
ATCCCGAACCTTCAATAACTGCGTGAGCAATATCTCCGTCATAAATAGGGCAGCTCTCGCTTGTGCAAACGAACCAGTGATGCGTTGCGTTGAAAACGTAGCTTTCTCCAAAGCTTATCTCCACATCCTTGCTTGCGATGATAACCTGATATATTTCCTCATCATCTTTGTTATACAAACGCACGACTGCTAGGTCTCCGTCGTCGTAACACTCAAATTCAGCATCCGCGCCATTTAAAATTTTAACACCGTCGAGCTTGACAGAGTCCTTTGTAACGACGCCCGAATAACCCCACACGATAATAGCTCCTCCGTTTGACGTTTTGAGCGTTATCCAAGTATCACTTCCTGATATGGTAATCGAATTTATCGCATATATCGCATCCTCGTAGACGTCTACGTTGATACGTCCGCTGTTTATAGTTATATTACCTCCGATTTCGGAATCTTCCTCCGTTATATATGACGAAATACCCCAGTGGAAACCTTTTATAGTAATATTGCCGCCTTCAATCAGGATATCTCCGTTAATTGATATGCTTTCGTACCCTTGATTTGAATTGATAGATACGTCAGCGTTAATAATCATGTTTCCGTTATCGCTTGATATTCCATACTCCTCGACAAAGATATTAAGAACGCAATCCTTCACTGTCACGTTTCCCGCTTTGTGTATGAATATGCCTGAGCCATCTTCGGAAGTAATCTCAAGCTTTCCGCCGACAATGCTGAAATCACCGTCGGTAAGCGCTATGCTGTCGGTCAACGATGTGATTTTCACAGACGCAGCCTGCATAGCAAGGCTTCCGTTTTGGACCAAAACACCCACTTCCGCATCGTCAATTTTGAGCTCTCCATCACCCTTTATCGCGACAGACGCGCCTTTGGCATATATACCGCTCGTACCGTCGCAATTAATAACGTTCTTACCTACGATAAGGATTTCAACGTCACGCGTTACCGTTATTGCGGAATAAACAGTTGCGAATACGTTATACCCGTAACCGTAATACTCAAATCCCACAAGAGTGAGAACACCGTCGTTATAGTAAGCATATCCTTTGTTTTCGGGTTTTTCGGTAGTCTTCTCCTCGCTTCCGCTTGCAAGGTATTCTCCGTCGCCAAGCTCCACCTCACCGATATAAATAGGAGCCAGCTTGCGCCATACCGCGTAAAGCGTAAAGGATGAGTCAAGCTTTATAAATTCGGTGCTGATAGTATCACCGTCAGGCGTTTCAGACCAGCCTACGAATACAAGACCCTCGGGAGCTGTGAAATCAGCGCTTGTCGGGAGCTCGTACTCTCCCGCTATCGTCGCCTCGTCTTCCATAGTACCCGTGCCGCCGTTAGCATCAAAGCTGACCGTTATTTTCTTCGATATAATGTAGAATTCACCGTTAATTATCTCATCAACTTCGCTTGCATTCTCTAGGAAAAGAAGCAAATCTTCACCAAATGTGAGAGTGTCCTCGCTGATTGTCAATCTTGAGTCAACGTAGAACGTGACGGGAGCTGTTAAAACCTTGAGCTTGCCGTTTACTAAATAAACCGTGTTTTGTAGTGCCGTGAAAGTTCCCCCAAGGATTGAAAACTCTCTTCCCCACACCGAGAAATTATTAGCATTAAGACTAACGTATTCACCGCCTTTGATAATTACGGTTGAATTGCTTACGTGGCCATAGTAATCCGTAACTATCACGGTTCCCACGCCTTCGAATTTTCCGCTCTCAACGGTCAGTGTTGCGTCATCGACAACTCTTATCACAGCTCCGTAGTCTTCATCTCTAATAACACCTCCGCCCACGCTGTCAATAATTACGACGTTTGAGCTTCCCCGTATTACAAAGGTATTCGTATAAGTGTTATTAATGGTTTTACCGGCGAGGTCAAGCGTAACGGCAGCATCGTCGATATTATAATAAAGCTCTCCCTCTACGTTGCAAAGAAGCTGAATATACGATGCTTCCTTTGCGTTTGCTGCTGCGATTGCGGCCGCAAGGCTTCCCTCGTGGGTGAGATCGTCCTTGCTGCTGCCCCACCTTGCTTCAATCTTTTCTTTAAATGTTGCCGAGACGGTAACGTCGTTATCTCCGAGAATGAAGCTATAACCGTCAAGCTCCAGAGGTGTGCCGTCTTTATCGGTAACCGTTAGCGTATCAAGCTCATATCCGGGCTCGGGTATAACACTGACGGTAATAACGTCACCTGAGAGCCCGAAATTATTATCTACTTCAACCCTGCCGAAAAGAGCATCCAGAGTCTTTATTTCGGTCTTTACATCCCAAAATACGTAAATTACACAGTTCTCATAGTGTAGATTTGCGGTCTTATCTTCACTCTGTATTTCAATCAAAATATCATCCGTAACGTCCTGATATATGTATCCGTCACCGTAAGAATACTTTGCAACAACACCGACTATGTTTTCCAAAATCACAGCTTCGTCCACCACGGTATCGCGCGAAACCGAAAAATTCGCACGGCCGCCGTCGGCAAACATTATATCTTTAAGCTCCTTTTTTTGCACCGTATAAACAGCAGACTCCTGAGAAAATTCCTCTACAAAAGCGGGAGTTTCATCAACGAAACCATATCCTTCGGGAAGCTTGACGGTGCTCTCACCTATCACAACGGGATCACCCCACTGACACACCGAAAGCCCCCCGATATCCTGGTAAGCCGACAAATCAAGAAGTCCCTCCGCATATCCTATCTGACCGAAGATGCCTTTTTCAAAGCTGCCGCCCTTCACGGTAACATTGCCGGATGACAGAAGCGAAAACCAAACTCCCGATTCAAACGTTCCACCCTCTATTACCGCGGTTCCGTCAACGTCTACGGTGCTCATTTGACCCGCTTTGAAATAACCGTCTTTTATTACAACTGAGCACCCCTCGTTAATCCAGGCAGCACCGCCCATGCCTTCATACACACCGCCCAGAACCACAGCTGATGCGCCATCCTCGACAAGGAGCGCACTGCAACCCGAGTCATTCGAAATAATACTTCCGCCCGTCGAGGTATCGGTAACGGTAATTTCAGTACCCGCAAATCTAATTACCAAGGTGTAAGCATCGCTTGTAATCGTCTTTCCGTTAAGGTCAAGAGTGAACTTTCCGCCACTGATATAAAAACTGCCGGAAATATCTTTTTGAAGCCTAACGTATTTTATACTGCTATCCGTTTTTGCCGCCGCCAGAGCCTCGGCAAGTGTTCCGCTCCTTGTAAGCGCATCCGCTGATTCTCCGTAGACTACCTCGGCAGTCTCGGATGCCGACGCTATACTTCCAATAGCAAAAATAAACGCCAACATCGTAATAAACGTCAAGGCAAATCCTATTTTTCTGAATGTGTTTTTCATAATTTATCTCCTAAAATTTTATTTTCTTCACAAGAGCAGATTCCGATAAGGTCGTCGCCGTGCCTGTAGTATTTGCAATCTACACAGCACCCTTCAAGGAATTTGCTTTCTCCCTGCTCGCAAAGGTCCTGCATCTGCGTTACGAAGGGGTATCCGTCATCGGTATACTCGGGATTTTTCTTAAAGTCGGGATATATAGGAATAGGCTCGCCCCTTGAGCGCTCATACTCCTCATAATATCCGTAATATAAATCAAAGCTGCGCCCGAATACCGTGACGGTTCTGTATAAATCTCCGTCGCGTATTTTGTTCATACCGTTGCCCCTCCTTACCATAGATATACCGTTACGGTTTTTCTAAAATTCGGAATAAAAAAATCCCGTACTCTGTCATCGATAACAGTATACAGGATTTTTTTCTATTTGTGTACCACCCTCACCAAGCAAAAAGGTTCAAACTTTCTTGGCTGAATTAAGCTATTAAAGGATACTTGAAAACTCCGATCGGTCCTTGACGCCGGTCTTTTGAACAACTCTCAGAACGTTTTGCTTAACGGTTGATTCTGATATATAAAGTAATGAAGAAATCTCCTTTGTAGTAAATCCGAATGCCACGAGCTTTGCAACCTCTCGTTCCCTTGAGGTAAGGTTCGTTGCAATATATCTGTTTCTCACAGCGCCGCTCAGCCTTGCCCAGCCAACACCGTAAGCCGCGGAAAGCGACTTGACAATCTCCGCAGCAGTGGGGTCAACGGCAGCTATTCTCTCTTCAAGAAGACCGTCGAAATGACGTATGTATTCGGTAAGCAGACCGTAAAATCTATCGGGAAGAGCCAACGCTATCGCCCTGTCAATATGATTGACAGCCTTATCCATCTTGCCCGAATTGTGATACGCAACGGCACAGGATAATCTAAGATAAATTTCAGGGACGACGGTTTTATCAACCGCGGCTTGGGTTATCATAGGCTCAATGGTATAAGGAATCAGCCTCATAAGAGCAAGTCCCTGTACCCCCTCCAGCTCCATCTGCTTTGATGCTATTGCAAACGCCGACATATAAAGGTGCTTTACGTAAAAAACCTTTGCGGCAGGGTGGGCATCTGGGGGCAGAACGCCAAACGAGCCCGAGGTAAACCATTCGGGAAAGTCGCGGTTATCATATACCGAGCTGTCAACTATCGCGAGCGATAGCGAAACGATATCGCGCTCTACGGGATTTTTACACGGGGCCTCACATATATGGCGCTTTGCTTCATTCCAAAGCTCAACGTCACCGCGCCAGATAGCCACCTGAGCCAGCAGCATTCCGCCGCCGAGAATCGCGTAAAAGCCCGAGTGGGAGGCGAGAAAGTATCTCGCCCTGTCGTATACCTTGTCAATCTCCCCGCGTCTGTAAGCTATCTGAGCTTCAAAGAGCGCGTGTGCCTCGGGATTGTTTTCAAGAAGCGCGCCGCACTCGTCGGCATGCCCCGGCAGGTTATATATGTCGGTCATATCAAGATACGGGCTGCGCCTCGGCATTGGCATATGTGGCACGTCGCCTTTTGCAAGGCTTGGAAGCACCGCGTGCGCGGGTATCATCCATGTACGTTCCCAACGCACAGCTCCCTTAATTTTCCCCTCTTTACAAAGCCCCTGAACTCTTCGCGGCGTAACGTTCCATTTATCAGCCGCCTGCTTTACAGTTATAAAATCCATTGCTATCTCCAATATATTCATTTCGTTTGAACGAAATCAT
>JAZLAO010000028.1:0-7942 GCA_045613205.1 Eubacteriales bacterium
CGATATGAATTTAAACGTTGTTGCGGAGGGTGCTGAAACGAGCGATCAGGTAGAATTGCTGCGCGCATACGGAGTAGACGGAATTCAAGGTTACTACTTTGCAAAGCCTATGCCCCTCGCAAAGCTTCGCATTTTCTTAACAAAATCCCTGAATAAGTAAACCAATATTTGCAAAGTCAAAACCACCGGTTGAACCGGTGGCTTGCACAGACCCTAAAAGGGTCAAATACTGGCTTAACCTCTAAAGAGGCATCGAAGGTTTAGCACCGCATTACAATTTCAGGCAGCCGCTCACGTGCGGCTGTCTTTTTTGCCTACTTTCTCTGGCTACCCGTAAACGGGTCCGTGTACTCTTTTATGCTCATTTGATCAGCCATCAAATCTTCTTCTAATTGATGTCTAATGTATTCAGCAATTACTTTTTTATTTCGACCGACCGTATCAACGTAATATCCTCGTGCCCAGAAATTTCTTGAGCCATATTTATATTTTAGATTTGCGTGTCGGTCGAAAATGATTAAACTGCTTTTCCCCTTGAGAAATCCCATAAATTGTGCTATACTTATATGCGGTGGGATACTTACGAGCATATGTATATGGTCGGGGCACGCTTCTGCCTCAATGATTTGAACATCTTTTTGCTCGCACAATTTTCTAAGTATTTGCCCTATATCTTTCTTTAACGTTCCGTATATCTCTTTCCTACGGAACTTCGGGGCAAAAACTATGTGGTACTGGCACCTGTATTTTGTGTGTGCCGAACTTCTTATCTCATTCTTTTCTTTATTCAACGATTATTCCTCCTTGTATCTTCGTAATGCGGTCGCCAAACCATTACTATTATACTTGGAGGTTTAATTGTTTTCAATCCGCTTGCATGAAGCTCGCTGTTTTATTGTTGCTGAAGCCGTTTTCCGTTCCCCCGGTAGAACCGGGGGTTTATTGTTAACACAACTAAAAACAGTCCTTTAGAGCGCTACTCTAAAGGACTGTTTCATATAGTGCGGCATACTCAAAGAGAGGTATAGCCGAAGAGAGTCGAACTCATAAGGTTTTGAAATATAGATTTTCCCATCTTCATCGCTAAATTTTTCTGGAAATTTCGTATATTTCTCTAAAAATTTAGCTCGAATATAAAAAAATCTATTATTTCAAAACTGTCAAGCATCTTCGGGTGAATAAATTTTTGATGGATTTTGCCGTGACGAGTCGCAGTAAAGTGCGACTTTACAAAAGTCGGCGCGACGAAATACACTAAAATTTATCGCCCCAAGACTTATTAGTTCGACTCTCTTCGGCTATTCCGCATTTTTTTATAAGCTCTGTAAAAATCGCTGTAATTTGAATATCCCACGCGCATTGCAGCCTCGGTGCGAGGCATTCCGCCGTCAATCAGCTTTTCCGCAAGCGCAAGCTTCTTTTGAATTATGTATTGCTTTGGAGAAATGTTCATTTTTTCGAAAAAAAGGTGACAAAACGAGGATTTTGACCTAGCCGTATACCTCGCGAGATCGTCTAATGCTATCTTTTCAAAAAGATGCTTATCGATATATTCAAGAGCTTTTTCCAAAAATCCGTCAGCTTCGATTTCGATATGCCGTTCTCTTCTCTCCAGCGCCTCGTAAAAAATCTCAATCATAATACTTCGCATAAGAGGCGCGTAAAAGTCGGTATTCCCCTTCAAAAAAAGCTCCCTTAAACGCAGAGCCGTCTGCGAATCGGTTATTTGCATGCCTGAGTCGCATTTTTCAAATTCCGCCCTCAGCACCGCAGGGATTGCGGAAAAATCAAAAAGCACCGTTACTCTTCGGTATATCCCGTTTCCGTTTGCGGTAACTGTATGATAATGAAGCGGTGGAATTATCAGCGTTTGTTTCTCCTTAAGCCGATATTTTTTTCCCTCAAGAACAACGCTTATATCTCCCTCCGTCACCGCAATCATTTCAAACTGCGAGTGACAATGACTTTCCCATATAATAGGTTTCTTTATTTCGCTTTCGACGTATTCTATATCAAAATCCCCAGAGTCGAAAGAATAGACCATACCGTCCACCGCCCTTCCAATTTATTTTAGCACATTTTTGCAAGAAAAGCAATATAAAAAGCAAATTAAATAATATACATTTCTTTTATTAAATGATAAAATATTCATATAACGAAAAAAGGTAAGGATATATGATTAACAGCTCTATAAAAATAAAAGAAACTCTTATACCTAACCGCATCCTGCTTCAGCCTATGGAGGGCTGTGACTGCAATCTTGACGGAAGTCCCAGCGAGCTGACGGTGAAAAAATACCTAAACGGCGCGAGTAGCCACGCGGGTGTGATTTGGTTTGAAGCAAACGCGGTATGCCCCGAGGGACGAACCAATCCTCGTCAGATGATGCTGACCGAGGAAAATCTGCCAAAGTTCAAAGCTCTTCTCGAAGAGATGAGAGAAATCGCAAAAGAGGAGTGCGGAATATCACCCGTTTTAATTCTTCAGCTCACTCACTCGGGCAGGCAGAGTATTGTGCCTATGATTGCTTACAGACACCCGATATACGAGGTGCGGCGTCCTATGACCGACGGTAACGTCGTAAGCGACGAATATCTTGATACCCTTCCGAAAAAATACGCCGAGTCGGCAAGGCTTGCGGTGGAGGCAGGCTTTGACGGAGTTGACGTAAAATCCTGCCACGGATACCTTTTTCAAGAGCTTTTATCGGGATTTACGAGAGGAGGCCGTTACGGCGGAAGCTTTGAGAACAGAACAAAGCTTTATATCGAATGCATTCGCAGAGTTAAAAAGGCTATTCCCGAAAACCTCTTGCTCACCTCTCGGCTCAGCGTTTCTGATATGGTTCCAAAACCGTACGGATTCGGCACGACCGAGGAAAACGAGCTTGACCTTGCCGAGCCCGACAAACTTATAAAAATGCTTATAGACGAGGGGCTCGATATACTCAACGTCACCGTCGGCAATCCGTATTACAACCCCCACGTTAACAGACCCTACCGCAAGGGCGGCTACGAGCCCCCGGAAAGTCAAGAAGCGGGACTTTTGCGCTTTGAAATTATCGAAAAGCATATAAAGGAAAATTTCCCGTCACTTACCGTTGTAGGCTCGGGGCTTTCCTACTACCGCGCCGACCTTTTCGACGTGTCGCGCCGTTTGCTTTCCGAGGGAGCTTGCGACCTTGTCGGCTACGGCAGACTTTGGCTTGCATACCCTAATTTCTACCGCCATTATCTTGACGGTGGCTTTGACTATAAAAAATGCTGTCTTGCCTGCTCAAAATGCACCGAGCTTATGCGCGCAAAGCAGGTTTCGGGCTGCGCCGTATACAACGAATATTACAGAGCTCTTTATAAGGAGATTCAAAAATGAAAGTGGCAATAGTGACCGGCATCGCCGGGGGAATCGGAAAGGCAAGCGC
Organism: Eubacteriales bacterium; assembly: GCA_045613205.1. GTDB lineage: Bacteria > Bacillota > Clostridia > Oscillospirales > CAG-272 > UBA1740. The sequence continues at coordinate 3,422 of JAZLAO010000028.1, forward strand.
AATCGCGCTTGCAAAAAACGGCTACGCCGTCGTAGGTATGGGACGAAGAGAAAATCCCGACCTTTCGGATTTTGAAAATCTTGGCATTACCTACGTCAGCGGTGATATTTCATCCGCCGCGGACCGCGAAAAATTACTGAAAGCCGCTATCGACAAAGGGCGCGTAGCCGCTCTTGTCAACGTTGCGGGCGTCGCTCCAAAGGTGCGCCGCGACCTTCTTGATTTGACCGAGGAAAGCTACGACTACGTTATGGGAATCAATACGAAAAGCACCCTTTTTCTAACCCAAGCGGTAGCAAACGAAATGATAAAGCATGGCAAGGGCGGAAGCATCGTCAATATCTCCTCCTGCTCGGCGTATACAAGCTCAGTGAGCCGAGGCGAATACTGCATATCAAAGGCGGGCGTTTCGATGATTACGAAGCTTTTTGCCGACCGCCTTTCAGAATACGGAATCAACGTCAACGAAATCTGTCCCGGCATAATCGAAACCGAAATGACGGCGGGAGTCAAGGATAAATACGACCGACTTATAAAGGACGGCCTCGTTCCTCTCGGAAGGTGGGGACGCCCCGAGGATATCGCGGGCGCAGTTTTGGCTCTTTGCGACGGCACTCTCTCCTATATGACGGGAGAATCCCTTATTCTTGACGGAGGAATGCACATAAGAAGATTATGAAAAGCTTTCACACAATCGTAATAGGAACGGGATGCGCAGGATACAACGCCGCAGATAAGCTATACGAGCTTGGCGTCCGAGATATTGCCGTAGTTACCGAGGGGCGTTTTATGGGCACCTCGCGCAATACCGGAAGCGACAAGCAGACCTATTACAAGCTCTCTCTTTGCGGTAGCGATGGTGACAGCGTGCGCGAGATGGCAGACACCTTATATTCGGGCGGCGGTGTCATGGGTGAGCACGCGCTTTGCGAGGCGGCGTATTCCGTAAGGTGCTTTATGCGCCTCGTTGAGCTCGGAGTTCCCTTTCCTACCAATGAATACGGAGAATACGCGGGCTACAAAACCGACCACGACCCAAGGACACGCGCGACCTCCTGCGGCCCTCTTACTTCAAAATATATGACCGAGGCTCTCGAGCGCTCGGTTATCTCAAAGGGAATTGAGATAATAGACAACGAACGAGTCATAAAGATTCTTACCGAAAACGGTGAGGTCCGCGGCATTGCGTGCGCTGACACCGCAACCGGTGAAATTTCGATTATCGGGGCGCAAAACATCATTCTTGCAACGGGCGGCCCTGCAGGAATTTACAAAAACACGGTTTACCCCGAGAGCCAGCACGGAGCTTTGAGCCTTGCAATTGATGCCGGTGCCGCCCTTTCAAACATGGAGGAGTGGCAATACGGAATAGCAAGCATCAAATTCCGCTGGAATCTGTCGGGCACATATCAGCAGGTATTGCCTCGTTATATCTCGGTAGATGCGGACGGCAAGGAAACCGAATTTTTATACGATAAGCTCGGGGGCGAGTCGCTCGGACTCATTTTCTCAAAGGGCTATCAGTGGCCGTTTGACACGAGAAAAACCGAAAGCTCGTCGAAGGTAGATTTACTCGTCGCCGAAGAGGTCAAAAGCGGAAATCGCGTGTACCTTGATTTTATGAAAAACCCAAGAGGACTTGAGGACGGCTTTGATATTCTTCCGCCCGAGGCGTATACCTATCTTGAAAGGTCGGGTGCGCTTTTCGGCACCCCGATTGAGCGCCTTAAGAAGATGAACGAGGGTGCTATTGAATTATACAAGAGTCACGGAATAGACCTCTTCAAAGAGTATCTTGAAATTGCCGTTTGCGCCCAACACTCAAACGGCGGCGTTGCCGTTGACGAAAATTGGCAAAGCGAGATTTCGGGACTTTACGCGGTGGGTGAGGCGGCAGGCACGTTTGGCGTTTACCGCCCCGGCGGCAGCGCGCTCAATTCAACCCAGGTTGGAAGTCTTCGCGCGGCTGAGCATATAGCGAAAAAGGGTGACGCGCCATGCCCCGTACCGAAATTTGAGCTTCCCTCCGTCAAGTACGGTGAGTCAAATATAAAAGCATTGCGCGAAAGGATGCAGACCGAAATGAGCCGCGTTGCCGATTTTGACCGCTCGACAGACGGAATGGAAAGGCTTTTTGCCGAGGTGTCGAAGCTTTGCGACGCTTTTTTCGATGTAACTACGGTAAAAGATAAAACCGAAATTTCGGAGCTTTTCAAGCTCTACGATATGGCACTGACACAGCGCTCTACCCTATCCGCCATGCTCTCTTCAGCAAGGTCGGTCGGCACGCACGGCTCGGCACTCGTTGACCGCAAGCCAGACGCGAGCGGGGGGAAAATCAAGAAGACCCGAACGATTACACGCGGAGAATACTCCGTGGTTGCGCCCGTCTCACCAATGCCAAACCCTGAGCTGTGGTTTGAAACCCTGCTTGCAAGACAAAGACTAGGAGAAAACAGTAATGGAAAATAGAAAAAGTCGCACAGGTCTTGTATCGATTTCATTCAGAAAGCATTCGCCCGAGGAAATTTTAGAGGCGATGAAAAAGGCGGAAATCACTTACGTTGAATGGGGCAGTGACCTTCATGCGCCCCCGTCCGACCTTGAAAAGATTAAAGATATAGTTAATCTCCAAGAGAGTTACGGAATAGCTTGCTCCTCATACGGTACATATTTCAAGCTCGGTGAAACACCCATAAGCGAGCTTCCGTCGTATATTGCCGCGGCAAAGATGTTAGGTACGGATATTCTTCGCCTCTGGTGCGGAACGAAATGCGGTGCCGAGATGACGGAAGAAGAAAAAACGTCACTTATTGACGTATGTCGTGAAGCCGCAAGGATAGCTGAAGGCGAGGGGGTTACGCTTTGTATGGAATGTCATATAAAAACCTTTACCGAGCGCCCAGAGGATGCACTGTTCTTGATGAAAGAAGTAAATTCTACCGCCTTCAAGATGTACTGGCAACCAAACCAATTCAGAACGGAGGAGGAAAACCTAGCATCAGCCAGGCTCATTTCCCCGTTCGTTAAGGTAATACACGTATTCAACTGGGAGGGTAAAATCAAAAAGCCGCTCTCGGAAGCCGAAGAGACTTGGAAAAAATACCTCGAATGCTTTGACGGCAATCAAAAATTACTGCTTGAATTTATGCCGTGCGGTACTCCCCATGAGCTTATCGAAGAAGCAAACTCCCTTAAAAAAATCATAGGAGAATAAGGAGAGAAAAATGAAAAAGATTTTTTTGTGCGAGAAGAAAGAAAACATCGAGAGAGTTTATAGCACCGTCATAGATAAAATAGAAGGCATTGACAAAACAGTCTACACCTACGACGACGTGGTGAGAGGAGAGGGCGATTTTTCTTCGGTTGAGTACGCTTTTTCAACTTGGGGCGCTCCGAAGCTCAGCACGGAGGAGATTAAAAAGCATCTCCCAAATCTCAAATGTCTGTTTTACGGCGCAGGCTCTGTTCAGCCCTTTGGACGTCCTTATCTTGATGCGGGTGTCAGAATATTTTCAGCCTGGGGTGCAAACGCCGTACCCGTAGCCGAATTTACCGTTGCAGAAATCATACTTGCAAACAAGGGTTACTACCTGACGAACCGCATTTTCCACAAAGACGGAAATCGCGGACGCGCAAAGGCAACCTCGGCAACCTGCCCCGGAAACTACGGTGAGACGGTAGGAATTATCGGCGCGGGTATGATAGGAAAGCTCGTCATAAAAATGCTTAAAGCTTATAACCTTAAGGTTATAGTTTTCGACCCGTTCCTGCCCGATGAGGAAGCCGTGGAACTTGGAGTCGAAAAATGCGACCTCCCTACCCTTTTCGAAAGAGCCTTCGTCGTTTCAAATCATCTTGCGAACAACCCACAGACCGTAGGTATGTTGAATTACGACCTTTTCAAAAGAATGAGAGAAAAGGCAGTATTTATCAACACGGGAAGAGGCGCGCAGGTAGTCGAAGATGACCTCGTGCGCATTTTGATGGAACGCCCCGACTTAACGGCACTCCTCGACGTAACTATGCCCGAGCCGCCGATTGAAAATCACCCATTTTACACCCTTGGAAACTGTTTTCTCACTCCGCATATTGCGGGAAGCATCGGCGACGAAGTTGCAAGAATGGGCGAATATATGCTTGAAGAGTACAATTCTTTCGTTTCAGGCAACCCCTGCAAATACGAGGTGACGAAAGATATGCTTAAAACTATGGCTTAAGGAGAACATGATGAAAAAAAGATATTTTGACGTAATGGAAAAGGCACTGTCCGCCTACTCCCTTGAGCATATTACGCGATACTTTAACGAGGTAAAAGATAACGGGCTTCGCGAGCACGGATTCCCCCGTCTTACAGCGAATATCGGTATTTTAATTTCTCACGGCAGACGCGTTGACCTTTTACCGCTCTTCCTTGAAATGATGGAATTTTGTTGTAAGAACATACCCACCGTCAAGGCGGCAAACGATTTTTCGGTAAGGGAAATCATCTCGTGTCTTTGTGAGATTGAAAAATCCGAG